>CAZDYB010000207.1:0-7586 GCA_964509045.1 uncultured Akkermansia sp. | reverse complement strand
TCGATGAGGTCGACGAATTCCTGGGGGGCGAGGCCGGCGGCGAGGCCTTCGGGCATGTTGGAGACCTTGAGGGTGTCGCGACGGGCGATGTTGGATTTGGCGACCTTTTGAACCTGGTCGCCGCCGAGTTTGAGGGTGAGGGATTGGTCATCCTCGGCGCCAACGACACCGGTGAGTTCCTGACCGTCGCGGGTGGTGATGTTGGTGGTGAGCCATTCGGGCGCGACTTCGAGGTTCGGGTAGAGGATGGACTCGACGAGTTTTGCCCGGGAAAGGCGTTCGGAGACCTTGGTGAGTTCGGGTCCGTAGTTGATGCCGACATCCTGGACCTTGTGGCAGGAGGTACACACGCGTTCGAACACGGACCGGCCTTCGCGGACGCGGCCCTTGGTGGAGCCGATGGCGGTGAGGAGGCGGGTGCGTTCGGCCTCGGGAAGGGCGTCGGTCTCGATGAGTTTCTGGAGTTGCCCGCGGACAACGGCGAGGCCGGGTTGCCCGACGGCGATGGCTTCGGCGAAGCCGCGTCCGACGGGATTGCCGGGGGCGAAGCTGCCCTGTTGATGGGCGGGTTTCCAATGGGGTTCGAGGGCAACGAGCGTGTGTTGGAGGGTGTACTCGAGCCAGTAATCCATGGGGAGCGTGGCGACGGAGACGGCGGCATCGGCGGCTTCGCGGGATTCGACAAAGCTGAGGGCGCGGACGGCTTCGAGACGGACGCGGGGATCGGGGTCGGCGGCGCGGGGTTTGAGGAGATCCATGGGGCGACCGAGACGTTCCCATTCTTCGGACATCACATGGACGGCCATGGCGCGGGCATCGCGGTTGGGGGTGTTGAGGACGCGGGAGAGCAGGGTGCGGTCGACGGCGCGATGGCCGGCCTGGACGTAGAGGGCTTCGAGGAGATGGAGATCGATCGAGGGGTTCTTGGGATCCAGGGAGGCGACCCAGCGGGACACATTCTGGAGGACTTCGGCAGTGGGACGGTCGCGGAGTTCGCGTCGGGCGCGGTAGCGGGTGCGGGGTTCGTATTCCTTGAGTTGATCGAGGAGTTCGCCGGTGGAACGACCGGCCTGGAGGACGGGTTTGAGCAGGGGCCGATCCTTGGCGTAGAGGCGATAGATGCGGCCATGGACCTTGTCGCGATTGGGATCGCGCTGGGAATACTGCATGTGGCCGATGAGGGGGTTGTGCCAGTCGAGGAACCAGATGGCGCCATCGGGCCCGATCTGGGTTTCGCCGGGGCGGAAATTGCGGTCGGTGGAATTGAGCAGGTTGGGTTTCCGTTTGCCGGTGAAGCCGGCGCCGTCATCGGAGATTCCGAACCGGGGGATCCCGTTCATGTTGATGACGCAGCCGTAGACGAAGTCGCCCTGGAGATCGTCGGGGAGATGGCGGGAGTGGAGGAATTCAGAGCCGAGGGCGGGTCGCATGCCTTCGTTGTTGAAGACGGCGTTGAGGCCGCGGCGCTGGCCTTTCTGGGCGCCGGAGAGGGGAGAATCCCAGTGCATCTGGGCGGTGGTGCCATCGCCGCAGATGCCCTGACCCCAGAAGTTGTAGACGTAGCACCAGGGATTGCCGTAGCCGGGAGTGATGAAGTGGCTGACCTGGAGGGTGCGCGGGTCGATGACATAGGCGCCGGGGGTGTTGGCATTGCGGAACGGGCCCCAGGGGGTTTCGAGGGTGGTGGACATGGCCACGCCTTCGAGTCCGTGCAGACGTCCGGTGGGCGACCATTCAAACGCGCCCATGGTGTGATGGGTGTCGTCGCTGGCCCAACCGTCATAGAGATGGGTGACTTCGTCGGCGCGGTCATCGCCATCGGTGTCGCGCAGGAAAACCAGGCGGGGTTGATCAATCACGAGGACGCCGCCCTTCACGAACTCGAATCCGGTCGGGCAATGGAGCCGGTCATAGAACACCTTGCACGTATCGGCCCGGCCATCGGCGTCGGTGTCTTCCAGGATGAGGATGCGGTCGTTGGGACGGGCATCGCCGGGTTTCCACTGGGGATAGGTGGGCATGCAGGCGACCCAGAGCCGGCCGCGGGAGTCGAAGTTCATCTGAACGGGCTTGGCCAGTTCGGGGAACATCTCTTCGGAGGCGAACAGTTTCACCGCGAAGCCGTCGGCGATCTCCATCATGCCGATGGCTTCCTCGCCGCCGACGTACTTGAGGTCCTTGGGTTCGGAATAGGATTGTTGGGGAACACCGAACCGGGTCTTGGGAACCACGAGCGAACCGGTCTGGCTGTCATCGGGTCGGGCGCGTTCATTGACCCCCTGCGCGATCTCCCACGCGAGTTGGTCGCGGGTCTCGGTCATCCGACGGATCTTGGCGTATTCGAGCGGGAAGGTCTCGGTGTCCCAGGTGCGGCGTCCGCCGTAGACGTACCAGCCGTTGAGCATGCGGTAGTCCTGTTGATGCACCCAGGCCTTGTCATTGACGGTCTCGCGAAGGCGTTCGAAGTCGGACGGGGCGAGTTGATGGGGATTGGGTGAACCGATGAGGGCGGCGTCGAGGAGGCGTCCGATCTCGCGATCGCCGGCGAGGTTGAGGTGGGCGCCATTGACGGTGAACTGGAGGCCGGGTTCGCGGGTGAACAGGGCGAGGGTCGGGGTGTAGAGATCGATGAAGGCCAACCCCTTTTCTTCGGCCACACGGCGTACGGCTTCGGTGTAACGCCGGAGGTTTTCATTCTCGCGGGTACCGGCGGGGAGCAGTGGATCAGTGGGGGGTTCGAAGGCGATGGGTGATACGAGGATGAACCGGGCCTTGGCATCCCGACCGTATTTCGTGCCGGTTTCGTCGATGTAACGGGCGTATTCCTCGCGGAACCGGGCGATGCCCTCGGGGCCGGCGAAGGATTCGTTGAAGCCGAAGAAGCAGACGAAGGTATCGGGGCTGAAGACCTTCAGGGGGTCATCCAGCTTGGTGTAGTCGTTGGGACGTTGCCGACGTCCGACCTCATCGGCGGGCCAGCCGAAGTTGCGGAGGATGAGCTGGCGATCGGGGAGTCTGGCGTGGAGGAAGGTCTCGAAGTGACCGTAGAGATTCATCCGTTCGGCGACGGATCCACCGACGAGGGCGATGCGTTCGCCCTTCTGGAAATCAACCGGGGCGGCGAAGGCGGAGCCGGCGAGGAGCGACAGGCCGAGCAGCAGGGTGCGCGAAAGGCTTCGAACCAGGGGATTCATTCGAGGCGCCATTGACCGTGGGGCCAAGGGGTTGCTTCAAGCCCATATTGGGAGAATTGGGGTGGGCGGGCGGATCCTGAGACCGCTCCCGCAGGAGAACCTGATGGTCGCCACGGTCGGTTGCGGTTCAAGGCGCCTGCTTCTTTCTGCGCGCTGCCGGCGACCGAACGTCGCCGCTCCTGTCCGGGTTCGCCCGGAGCGGCGACGTTTGGTCGCCGGTGGGTTTGAAGGCCTACTCCTTCACCGACGCCATCTCTTCCTCGTGTTTCCGGCGGGCGGCCTCGATGTCATAGCGGTCGTTGTCGGGGTGCTCGGGGTTGAGGGGGGAGATGTCGCGCAACTTCTGGATGATGCGGGGCAGGTGTTCGAGCAGGTAATCGACGTCTTCGGCGGTGTTGTAGATGCCGAGGCTGAACCGGACGGAACCGCGGGCGCGCATGGGGACGACGCCCATGGCGCTGAGGACGTGGGAGGGGTCGAGCGAACCGGTGGTGCAGGCGGAACCGGAACTGGCGCAGATGCCGACCTGATCGAGGAGCATGAGGACGGCTTCGGCCTCGACGAAGTCGAAGGCGATGTTGGCGGTGTTGGGGAGACGGGGTTCGCGGGCGCCGTTGCGGATGGTGTTGGGGATGTTGGCGAGGATCCAGGATTCGAGACGGTCGCGCAGGGCCCGGACCCGGGTGTTTTCATCCTCGAGGGTGGCCATGGCGAGTTCGGCGGCACGGCCGAAGGCGACGATGTTGGCGACGCTCTCGGTTCCGCCACGGCGACCGCGTTCCTGATGACCGCCGATGACGTAGGGGGAGTAACGGGTGCGGCGCTTCACGTAGAGCATGCCGATGCCCTTCGGGGCATGGAGCTTGTGGGCGCTGAGGGAGAGGAAGTCGACGCCGAGGGTCTTGACCTGGATGGGGAGTTTGCCGGGGACCTGGACGGCATCGGTGTGGGAAAGGACGCCCTTGCTGCGGCAGATGGCGGCGACCTCCTCGATGGGGAAAATGACGCCGGTCTCGTTGTTGGCGTACATGACCGAGACGATGGCGGTGTCGGGCCGGATGGATTGTTCGAGGACGTGGAGGTCGAGGGAACCGTCGGATTCGACGGGGAGATAGGTGACTTCGAAGCCCTGTTTTTCGAGGTGTTCGCCGAAGTTGATGTTGGCGGAGTGCTCGACCTTGGTGGTGACGACGTGACGTTTGCCGGTGGTAACGAGGGCGGAGTGCAGGGCGGAGTTGTTGGACTCGGTGCCGCAGCTGGTGAAGAGGACTTCGCGAGGATCGGCGCCGATGAGTTGGGCGACCTTTTCGCGGGCGTTTTCGACATGGCCATGGACCTGGGCGCCGAAGGCGTAGGCACTGGACGGATTGCCCCAGTGCTCGCGCAGGAAGGGGATCATGGCGTCGACCACCTCGGGGGCGACCCGAGTCGTGGCGTTGTTGTCGAAGTAATAGACCTTCTGCTGCTCCATAAGCGGGGGACTTGGCAAACCGGACGAAATTGCTCCGCTACGCTACCGGGCATCCCGTGGGTCGCAAGTTGCGAATTCCTGACGGGGTCATTGATTTACCGGGTCGGCCGGCCGGGAGCGGGTCGGGTGTCAGGGATTGAACAGGGGACTACCCGGACTCCAGATGCCCTGGCGGTTTCGTCGGGGATGCGAGCCATGGATGGAATCCACGCGGCGCGCGATGGCGTAGAGGTTTTGTCCGAGGACATTGACGGGCCAGAGATGGTCGAGGATCGGGTTGAGGGATTCGAGCAGGGTCATTGCGCCCGACATTCCGGGAAGGTTCCGGAGCTTGACGACGGAGGGACTGCTGAGGGTGGGGGCGACCTCGTGATAGCCGAGTTCCTCGACCAGGAAACCGTGGCCGAGCAGCAGATCGCGGAATCCGGACCGGGTATAACGGCGGGGATGTCCCTGGGCGCCCAACCAGTCCTGGACCTGCTCGGTGAAGGACCATTGGTTGGGGGCGAAGGTGAGGACGAGTTGGCCGCCATTGCGAAGGACCCGGTGGAGTTCCTTGAGGGTCTCGAAATGGTTGGCCACGTGCTCGATCACACCGCTTCCGATGACGGTGTCGAAGTGGGCGTCGGGATAGGGTAGGAGGTAGAGGTGATCGAGTTTGCGAAACTCGAGGCCGGCGTAGCGGTGGAAGACCTCGGCATTCACCGGGTGCGGATCGCAGCCGTGAAGCTCAAGTTTGGATCCGAACACCTTCCTCAACACGCAGGAATCCGGGGCGTGATAGCATCCCCAATCGAGTACCCGGGGACCTTCCACCCAAGGCAGGTAACGGGAGATGGCCCGCAGATGGGCGCGGATGACGCCTGGATTGTTGCTGTGCGATTGGATGTGGGGATCGCCGGTCAACTCCACCTGGCGGCTGTAGAGCTTCTGGATTTCCGGCATCCACGTCGCGGGACTGCATTGCTGGTCAACTCCAGCAGCCTCCGAATCACTCATGTCGGGAGTGCCCATATCCCGAACATGCCTTGGGAGTCGAAGCATATCCGGGTTGCCCGCACCGTTCGTGGGGAGGCCGACCGGGTATCAGCGGGACTCGGCCGCCTCGGTGGCGAGGTGGCGCATGCGGCGGACGGCCTGGCCGAGGTTGCGGCGGCTGAAGAGGGCGGTGCCGGAGACGAAGGTGTCGGCGCCGGCGCGGGCGCATTCTGCGGCGGTCTGGTCGGTGATGCCGCCGTCGACCTCGATCCTGAAGTTGAGGCCGAGCTTCTTTTTCCAGGCATCGACCTGCTGGATCTTGGGGACGCATTCCTCGATGAACGACTGGCCGCCGAAGCCCGGGTTGACGGTCATGACGAGGACGAGATCGACCTTGGAAAGGAAGGGTTTGATTTCGGCGATGTGGGTGGGTGGGTTGATGGCGAGTCCGACCTTCCTGCCGAGGGAACGGATCTTCCAGAGGAGCGGGGTGACCTGGGCACCGAGTTCGACGTGGATGGTGATGCCGTCGGCGCCGGCCTTGCAGAAAGGTTCGAGGAGGATCTCGGGGCGGGAACACATCAGGTGGACATCGAGGAACCTCTTGAAGTGGGGGCGCACGATCTTCACGACCTGGGGGCCGAAGGAGATGTTGGGCACGAAATGCCCGTCCATGATGTCGAGGTGGAGCCATTCCGCACCCGAACGATTGGCGCGGGCGGCTTCATGGCCGAACCGGGCGAAATCCGAAGCGAGCAGGGAAGGAGCGATGATCACGGGAGTGAGGTTGGGATTGGGGGTTGAAAATGAAAAGTGCCGGGCGGGGTGCGGCAGGCGTCGGGCTTGGATTTCAGAACGGGAGTCCCCGTCGGGATCGATCTCAGTGGGAGGACTGGATGGTCCATTGTGGGACCGGAGTCGATCCGGACGGGGACGGGCAGGCTGGGTGGATCAGCGGGTCGGGGAATAGTCGGTGGCGGAGAGGAAGACGGATTTGACGCCACCGGGAGCGGTGAGGGAACCGCCGGCATTGGCCTCGCTGGCTTCGCGGGCGGCTTTCCAGGCGGGATCATTGCCGAAGGAGGTGAAGGAGGCCTTGGCGGCGTCGCGTGAGGCGTGGGTGAGGAAATACATGAGGGTGACGTCGGCCCCGGGTTGGTCGGCCATCTTGTGGAAGTACAGCCAGTTGGTCATGCCATGCTTGGCAAAGAGGCTGATGGTGTGGTCGCGGAACCGGGCATCGAGATTGGGGAGACGTCCCGGCGGGGTGGTGTAGGTGCGGAGTTCCCAGACACCGCCCTTGGAGACATTGCCGATGCGATGGGCTGGAGAGTAATCGGTGCGGATGAGGAAGGGGGTTTCGGCCTTGGTCACGAGGGGGCCGTTGGCTTCCGAAGCCTTGTAGGCGGCCAGCCAGTCGGGGTCGTTGGCGAAAGCGTTCCAGCGCTTTTCCCGGGCCTCGCGCGAGGGGTAACGGAGGAGGAAGAACAGCCGTTGATCGGCGGTATCGAGCGGGGTCCAGTAGCCGACGCTTTCGACACCGTGCCGTTTGAACAGGCCAAGGGTGTGGTTGCGGAAGCGGTTGTGGAGGTCCGTGGCCTTGCCGGGCGCAATGGTGTACACGCGCATTTCGTAGACCGCAGGGCCGGCCGCGGCGGTGGCGGTGCGGGGGCCGACGAGGATGTCGGGTCGTGGTCCGGTGGAGGAGCAACCGGCGAGGGCGAGGGCGCCTGCGGCGGCTGAGGTGGAGAGGAGGAAATGCCTGCGATTCATGGTTGCTGGATTGGGCGTCAGTCCTGAGGGACTGGTCAAAGGGAAACTGGCGATGGATCGAATCGGCATTCGTTTCATCACAAAGGGGGGCGGAACGAATTCCGCGCTCCCGGGGCAAGGAGGAATGGGGCGGCGACGGTTGGTCGCCGTGGGGAAGGGGCGTCCGGGAG
>CAZDYB010000206.1:0-7612 GCA_964509045.1 uncultured Akkermansia sp. | reverse complement strand
GGGGGGGGGACTGTCTCGGGGGGGGGCACTGGACCGGGGGGGGGCACTGGCTCGGGGGGGGGGACTGGCTCATGGGTGGGGACAGGCTCCAGGGTGGGGACAGGCTCCGGGGTGGGGACAGGCTTCTTTTCCCAATCTACATGACGAGGGTGCGGACGGCGTCGATGCCCCGACTGGAGAGGAGTCGGCAGGTGATCCAGAGGGTGAGGGTATTCAGGGCGAGAACGAGGGCGAGTGGGATGAGGCCGAGCAGGGGGATGAAGGAGAGGATGAGGGCGGTGAGGGTGAGGAGGGCGGCGAGGATGACGAGGCCGAAGGCGAGGGCGGGAATGAATCCGGGCATCCAGCGACCGAGGACGGTGTGGAACCGGTACACGGTGAGGAGGGGGCGTGCGGCGATGGGGAACAGGGCGAACTGTGCGCCGGCGGCGGTGCCGGTCCACGGGGGGGAATTGTCCGGGAGGATCCAGAGTACGGCAGTCCCGGTGAGGGCGAAGACGGGGACGGCGACGAGGGAGCGGACGACGACGGCCTTGAGTTGGAGGCGTGCGACTTCGGCGAGGTGGATGGGGACGGCGTGAAGTGGTGAGACGAGAATGTTGGGACCGGGGAGCGGCAGGGGTTCGATGTTGAAGCTTGCGGACCAGGGCAGGAGGAAGAGCAGGGCGGTCCCGAAGCCGACCAGGCTGAGGGCGGACCATTGGTCGTCGGCCCGGTGGAGGACGAAGAGGCTGAAGAGACTGGCGATCAGGATGAGGGAACCTGTCTTCCAATGGCGGGTCCAGGCGGGCCATTCGCTCCGGAGGAACTCGGCGACGAGCCGTTCCCGTGGAGACCACCAGCGCCAGACCCAGCGTTCGATCAGGGCGCCGGGCTCCGGGAGTTGGGGGGAGAGGAAGTGTCGGGCTTCGAGGTCGTCGAGGATTGCGGTGCGTCCGCGTGAACCGGGGGCGTTCTGGGCGGAGTGAACGGCTTCGGCGAAGTCTGGATCCGCTTCCTCCGGCACCTCGAGGAAGGTGTTGAGGAGGACGGCATCCCGAAACCGGTAATGGAACCGGAGATGTGCGAAGCCGACGGGGAGGAAGGCGAGGACGACGAACAGTGGTGGCAGGGCGTACAGGAGGTGGATGGCGCCTGAGCCGGTGGCGGCGGCCCAGGGCAGGACGATCCAGCCGGTGGGAAGAAACGCGGTGAGCAGGTCACCGTGCGAAACCAGTACCCGATGGACGACCGCCTCGACCCGGGTGGAGGCTTTCACGAGGACCAGCAGGAGTGCGGAGAGGGGCAGTGCGAAGCGCATGGGCCATCCGAGCCAGTTCCAACGGAAGGCGGCGAACGAGTAGCCTAGGGCGAACAGCGGAAAGATCACGGCCATGGCCAGTCCGCACAGCACATCCCGGAGTGGGTTGAAGCCGTCGAGTCGCGCGGTGGCGATGCTGAACCCGGTGCCAAGGGCTATGGCGAGGCCGGCAATGGGTCGGAGCGCCAGCAGGATCTGGCGGTGGAAGACGTCGGAATCGAGGGTGGGATGCAGGGCAAGAGTCAGGAGATGGGGATGGCTGAAAAGGAAGCTGGCGAGGATCGAGGCGACGTGGGCGGTGCCGATGTAGAGCATGCAGGCCCAGGCGAAGTGGCGGGGGCCGGGTTCGAGCCAGACGGGGAAGACGGGGGCGAGGAGTGCGAAGAGGAGCAGGAAAGGATGTCCGAACTGGAAGAGTGCCTGTCGCAGTCGCGTGTTGAGGAAGGAACGGGCCCGGCGTTGGGTCGGAAAGGCCCGACAACATTGGCGGGTATTGCGGAGGAAATCTGAACGGAGCCGTAGCATGGGTTGGAGTCCGGCGATCAGGAGTCGCGCAGCGGTTCCAGCAGCGGAGCCAGGACGCCATCGGCGGGGTCTGCGGCGCGGGCCCGGAGGGTTTCCATGGATTCGAACACACGGACCTCGCCGCGATGGAGGATGCAGGCGCGATCGGCGAAGCGTTCGGCGGCTTCGAGGAGTTGGGTGGTGTAGAGGAGGGTCCGGCCGCGATGGGAGGCGGCCCGGGCCTCGGCGCGGAGGATGGAGAGACCGCGGGGATCCATGCCGGAGGCGAGGGGTTCGTCGAGGAGCCAGAGTTCGGGATCGATGACGAGGAGTGCGATGAGGGCGGCCTTGTAGGATTGGCCGCGGGAGAGGGCGACGACGGGAGCCTCGGCGAGTTCGAGGAGGTCGAAGGCCTCCAGCCAGTGGGCGACCTTCTTCGGGGCATCGGGTCCATCGGCCTCGTACAGGCGGAGGAGCAGTCCGAGCGAGTGCAGGAGGGAAACGCCGGAAAAGTGGGGAGGAAAATCGGGCAGGAAGAACAGGCGTCGACGCAGGGCGAGGTCATCGGCGCGGAAGGGTTGGCCGTCGTAGGTGACCGAACCGTGATCGGGACGGATGAGTCCTGCGGCCATGCGCAGCAGGGTGGTCTTGCCGGCACCATTGGCGCCGAGGACGGCGACGATCTGGCCGGGGTCGAGGTCGAGGTGGACCTTGTCCAGGGCGCGGGTGCGTCCGTAAACCTTGTCGACCGAATGGAAAGCGACCTGCACGGGGTGGGGAGTGTTGGAGGAGGGGGGGGGTGGGTGCAAGGCATGGGTTTGGCATGGGATTGTGGGGACAGGTTACGGCTTGGCGTGGCGGGGGATGGGGGGGAGGCTCTGGCGGCATGAGCGAGGGGAAACTGAAACTGATCTCGACGGACTTTGACGGGACGATCCACGAGGATTTTGCGGATGCGCCGATCCCGCGTGAATTGGAGGCGCAATTGGCGGCGATGCAGGCGGCCGGGGTGACGTGGGTGATCAATACGGGGCGGGAGATGGCGAGTCTGATGGAGACGTTGGGGCGGGCGAAGGTGCGGGTGCGACCGGACTACCTGATCCTGGTGGAGCGGGAGATCTTCCGGAATGACCGGGGGAATTACGTGCCGGTGGAGCCATGGAACACGCGTTGCAACGAGGATCATGCGCGGTTGTTTGCCGACATGGCGATGGACCTGCCGGAGTTGCTGGAGGGATTGCAATCGCGGCATGACGCGACGTTTTACAACGACCCGTGGTCGCCCCTGTGTGCGATTGCGCGTTCCTACTCCCAGATGGACGACATCGAGCGGGAGCTCGAAGAGTTTGCGCGGGGATTCGGGGCGGTATCGGTGGTGCGCAACGATGTGTACGTGCGGTTCAGCCACACGGGGTACAGCAAGGGGACGGCATTGGCGGAGTTGCAGCGGTTGCTGGGAATCACCGCGGAAGAGACGTTGGCGGCGGGGGATCATCTGAACGATCTGCCGATGTTGAAGGCGAAGCATGCGCGGCATCTGGTGGCGCCATCGAATGCCGTGCCCGTGGTGAAACAGCAGGTGTTGGCTGAGGGTGGCTGGGTGATGGACCAACGTTGCGGCCATGCTGTGGCGGCGGCGTTGGACCGGTTGTCGCACCGGTGGCCTTGAGCCGGATCCGTCTGGTGGAACGGGTTTGCCAGGTCCATCCGGATGGTCGGGAGGTGACGTTGTATCGGGTGGGACCGGGAGAAGCCTGTGTGTTGGCGGCCGCGTGAATCCCGGGAAACACAGGATTCCTGGCCCTGTCGATTGCGGAAGGGCGGACGACGGTCTGGTGGGCTTCGGCGGATCGGTTCCGGACATGGTTGGCTGGGGAACCGTGGTGGGGCGGGCGGCCCGCGAATGAGGGGGAGATTGCCGATGGACCAACCGGGAGTAGGGTGGTGAGCCATGGGCAAGAAGATCGAGTTGGGTTTGAAGGTGGGGGATGCGGCGCCGGACTTCGCGGTACCGTCCACGGACGGAACGGTCATCCGGTTGGCCGATCTGCTGGGGAAACACATCATCCTGTATTTCTATCCGAAGGACGATACCCCGGGCTGCACGAAGGAGGCCTGTGGATTCCGGGATGCCTACGCGGCGTTCAGGAAGAAGGGGGCGGTGGTGCTGGGGGCGAGCACGGATCCGGTGAAGGCCCATGTGAAGTTCACGGGGAAGCTCGAGTTGCCCTTTCCGTTGTTGGCGGACGAGGACAAGTCCTTGGTGCAAGCCTATGGCGTCTGGGGCGAGAAGGTCTTCATGGGGCGCAGGTACCAGGGCACCCATCGCGTCACGTTCCATATCGGACCGGATGGACGCATTGCGCACATCTGGGATGAAGTTAAGCCCGAAGCCCATGCCGCCGAGGTGCTGGCGGCGCTGGGTTGAAGCGTTCAAAGAAAACGGCGGCCTTGCCGGGGAGGCAGGACCGCCGTGGTTGTCTGCGCGGGATCAGCGGGTCAGGGGCTTCGGCTGGGCCGCTTCCCACTGGGCACGGTCAACGGCCCTGGCCTGATGGGTGAAGACAAACACCCCGCGTTTGTTGCCGACCAGAATGTCGGGTTTGCCGTCCTTGTTGTAATCGACCGCCTTCACTTCGACACCCGTGCCGGATTGGTCATCCACGAGGTGCGGGATGAAGTCGACGGACCGGTCCGCCCCGCGCTTGAGCTGGAACCAGTAGAGGACGGCGGGTGAATTGGGTTGGGGATCTCCGGTGGGGCCATGGGCCCAGAAACGTTTGCCGGTGACGATGTCCTTGAGGCCGTCCCCGTCCATGTCGATCAGGTCGATGCCATGGATCTGGGAGAAGACGACGCCGTAGCGGTTCTCGGAGGGTTCCCGGTTCACGAAGATGTGTTCCTTGAACCGGATCTCGCCGCCGTCGCGGACCTGTTCGTACCAGGCCAGACCGAATCCGTGGCCGGCGAGACTGGTGATCACATCGTTGAGACCGTCGCCATTGACGTCGTAGGCGTACATCTGGGCGCCACCGGTGCCGAAGGTGAACGGGTGATGCTTCCACTCCGGATTGCCGGTGAGCGATGCGGGTTGTTCCCACCAACCATCCTTCTCCAGCAGGTCCATGCGGCCGTCGCCGTTGACGTCGCCTACACCCATGCCGTGGGTGAACTTGTGGTAGTTCTTGTTGGGGGTGATCGGATGCCAGACGAACGGGCGGGTGGGATCTGCGGGATCCGGGCTGGCCCAGCCATAGGAACCCCTGGATGAGCAGACGATCTCCGGGCGGCCATCGCCGTTGATGTCGGTGAAGGTGGGGGATTCGTTGTCGGTGACATCGATTGCCACGTGGCGTTTCCAGTGGCCGGCGGCGCCCTTGGGGTTTTCGAACCACCAGGATTCGGCGCCGGGAAAGCCGAGGATCAGGATGTCGGTCCAGCCATCGGCGTTGAAGTCGTGGGTGAAGGCGAAGAAATTGTCGGAGTACTCGTTTTCGTTGCCGAGGAAGCCCTTGTAGCCGGCGAACTCGACCGGTTGCCCATTCTTCTGGCTCTTGGAACGGCGGGTGGCCGGGGCGAACTCATGGCGCTGCTTGAATCCGGGACCCGCATACCAGTAGGGACCCGAAACGACATCCATGATCCCATCCTTGTTGAAGTCGCCAAATGCAGCGCCCTCGGACCAGAACTCATCGGTCAACTGCTGTTTGGCAAAGCTGTGGAGGAGGTGGGAGGACTTGTCCTGGGCGACGACGCCGAGGCAGCCAAGGAACAGGCCGCCGGCCAATGCGGCCAACGTTCTGCGGGAACGGGGGGAACTCATGCGAAGGTTGTCGCGGTGCCTCGTCGCAGGGTCAAGGAACGAATCGGGCGCCGCCGGGGACGGGCCCATCCCGACCCTGCCCCCTGACTGGAGCGGCGACGTCCGGTCGCCGGAAGCATCGGGATGCGCCCAACACCGACCTCGCTTCATCCCCAGGTCGACGGACCTCTTCCGGCGCGCTGCGCGGGGAATGGGTCAACAGAACCATCGACGATGGAGAGGTGATGGCGGATGGTTTGGTGAGGCTTTGGATCCCGTCATCAACACCCCATGAAGATTCAAGAAATCGCATTCTCCTGTTATCCCGTGACCGACATGCCCCGGGCGCGTTCCTTCTACGAGGGCATCCTGGGGCTCAAGGCCACCATGGATCATCAGATGGGTGAAGCCCACTGGGTGGAGTATGACATCGGATCCGGGACCCTGGCGCTTGGAGTTGCGCCGGGGATGTTGCCGAGCCGGGACGGATGCAGTGTTGCGCTTGAAGTGGATGACTTTGAGAAGGCGGTGGAAGAACTGCGGAAGGCGAATGTGGAGTTCTGCTTCGGTCCGTTGGAAACGCCGGTTTGCCACATGGCTTTTGTCCGGGATCCGGACGGCAATTCGATCGGTATCCATAGACGGAAAGCCGGGCATTGCTGACGGCGAGGGATTTGATGGAACGGGAGACGATGCGGGATGCCGATGAAGGATGAGCCATCGAAGATCCCGTCTCGGCTGCCGATGTTGGCCTGGGCTGGGTTGGCGTTGGCGGTGACCTTCGTATTGGTGGGTGGCGGGGAATTGTTGCGGCATTTCGGTGGGCAACGGGTGATCGCGCGTGCGGTTGCACCGGATGGCACGGAGATGTGCGTGGTCCAACGGTGCAACTGGAGTGGTGAACCTTTCACCACGACCTTTGCCTATAGGAAGCCGGGCGGTTTCTGGGGCAGCTTCTATTTTGATCACCAGGACAATTACTGGGGGCGCAGTCGGGTTGAACTCGATGCCCAGAAGGGGGTGGCGGTCTTTCATCGTGGGGATGAACCGGCGATCACGTTCGCCTGGCCGACCGAGACTTATACGTTGCACCGTCTGAAGCGCACGACAACCGGGGCGCCATCCAGAATGCCTGCGGGATGGAAGCCGGAAGGTGGGAATTGAGGGGCTAATTGGCGAACTTGAATCGGATCAGGGCGAAGGTCAGCGCAAAGAGATAGCCATAGGCGAATCGGTCGATCCGCAACACGGGTTGGCCCCGGCGGGCTCGCCACGCGCCGATGGCGGTCATGAGGGCGCCCACGGCGAGGGGTGTGAGGATCAGGTTGGCGAGGCGCAGTGTTTCTGGAACCAGGTTGTTGGGTAGAACGGTCAGGCTGAGGCCGCCCATGATCGCGCCGAATCCGGCATAACCCAGTGCGGCCAGCCAGGGATTGGGTCGCCGATGGAAGGGTTCGCCCAGTGCGTGCAGGCCCAGTTCCACGAGGGCTTCGCCGAACGCTTGCAGCAGGAATTCGCCGATGATTTCAAGGAGTGCTTCCAGCATGGGTCTTTCGCGATCGATTGGGATTGGTCGACGACGATGCGTAGGACCACGGGGAGTGTCCAGTGTGTGGGTGGTCCGGGAGCGCGGACATCCGTGGGCGCAAATGCTGAGGGATTGGGGTGCGGAATGAATTCCGCGCTCCTGGGGGAGGGGTATCGGAGCGGCGAGGTTTGCTCGCCGAATGCTTCGGACGCCGACCGGACATCGGCGCTCCACGGGAGGGGATTTCGCGCGGAGTCGCGGAGAAGAGGAAAGGGAGGGATGGGAACCTGTCGCATCCCTTTCGTGTGATTCGTGGTTCAACAAGCGACGAGGGGAAGTGGACCACGAAAAGCACGAAAGGACACGAAAGCGGGGCGCCCGGGAGCGCGGACATTCTTGTCTGCACAACGAGGGAGGGCATTGGGATGCGGAATGAATTCCGCGCTCCTGGGGGAGGGGTATCGGAGCGGCGAGGTTT
>CAZDYB010000205.1:0-7638 GCA_964509045.1 uncultured Akkermansia sp. | reverse complement strand
CGCACCCAACGCGAAACCCGCACCATCGAGGTCGGCTCCACCTCCGACGCCCAACGCCTCGTCCCCCTCGTCCAGCAACTCTATCGCGACCAGTGGAAGGGCCGCTCCGAATCCGATCCCGCCGACGCCCAGATCGTCGCCGATCCACGCTCCGGTCGCATCATCGTCACCGGCAAACCCGAACACCTGAAACAGATCGAATCCATCGTCCAGCAACTCGGCACTTCCAAGGCCTCTTCCTCCTCCTCCCGCGAAACCCGCATCCTCGACCTCACCTCCGCCTCCGCCGTCGAACTCGCCGCCACCGTCCGCACCCTCTACGCCGAACAGGCCAAGGCCCGCTTCGGTTCCACCCCGCCGGATACCCTCATCACCCCCGACTCCGGCGCCAATCGCCTCATCGTCGTCGGTGAAACCAACGAGCTCGCCGAGATCGAGGACATCGTCCGCAAACTCGACCGCGTCTCTTCCCAGTCCTCCTCCGCCCGCGTCTTCAAGATCAAGTCCGCCGAACCCGACAAGGTCGCCGAAATCCTCACCGCCTCCCTCGTCCGCTATGACGCCTACGGCCGCGCCCAACGCCGCGCCACCGTCTCCGTCGATGCCAAGACCCGCACCCTCATCGTCACCGGCGATCCCAAGGAACTCCAGGGCGTCTCCTCCATCATCGATCAACTCGACCAGTCCCTCGGCGAACAACCCGAACGCCGCATGAAGGTCGTCACCCTCACCCAGGGCCGCGCCGCCACCCTCAGCCCCAAGGTCCGACAACTCTTCAACGACCGCGTCAAATCCCAACCCGACCTCGGTACCTCCGAAATCCTCATCATCGAGGACGCCGAATCCAACCAACTCATCCTCGCCGGCTCCGATCAACAGATCGCCGTCGTCGATCAGATCATCGCCGATCTCCAGTCCGCCCAGACCGCCCGCGCCGCCCGCGAAACCCGCCTCATCGACTTCAGTTCCGCCGACGAACTCGCCCGCCTCCAACCCCTCGTCACCCAGCTCTATCAGGATCGTTCCCGCAACAATCCCTCCGATCCCGCCGACGCCGTCTTCGTCCCCGATCCCAGGAACGCCCGCCTCATCGTCACCGCTCGCTCCAATCACCTCGCCGAAATCGAATCCATCCTCGCCCAACTCCGCGGCAGCAACGTCTCCCCCGAACCCCGCGACACCGTGGTCATCGATCTCACCACCGCCAATGCCGCCGAACTCGCCACCACCGTCCGCACCCTCTACACCGAACAGGCCCGCACCCGTCCCGGCGCTCCCGCCGCTGACACCCTCATCCTCCCCGACGGCGGCGCCAATCGCCTCATCGTCACCGGCGCCACCAACGAGATCGCCATCGTCGAGGACATCATCCGCAAACTCGACCGCATCTCCGCCCAGTCCGCCTCCACACGCGTCGTCAAACTCAAGTCCGCCGATCCCGACAAGGTCGCAGAAATCCTCTCCTCCGCCCTCGTCCGCTACGACGCCTTCGGTCGACCCCAGAAACGCGTCTCCGTCTCCGTCGACGCCAAGACCCGCACCCTCATCACCACCGGCGATCCCAAGGAACTCCAGGCCGCCACCGTCATCATCGAACAACTCGACCAATCCCTCGGCACCCAGGCCGACCGTTCCATGCGCGTCGTCCCCCTCCGCCAACGCCGCGCCACCGAGGTCTCCGCCAAGGTCCGTCAGGTCTTCCAGGATCAGGCCCGCTCCAATCCCGAACTCGGCACCACCGACCCCCTCATCCTCGATGACGCCGCCTCCAACCAACTCGTCCTCGCCGGTACCGATGCCCAACTCACCTCCCTCTCCGCCATCATCGAGGCCCTCGAGAAGGGCGCCGACAACGCCACCCGCACCACCCGCATCCTCCCCCTCGAAAACGCCTCCGCCGCCACCATCGCCTCCCTCTTCGCCCAACTCTACGGCCGCCAGTTCGGCATCGACCCCGCCGAACGCATCGCCGTCAGCGTCGGCCCTAACGACCGATCCCTCGTCATCGATGCCCCCAATGTCGCCTTCGACAAGATCCAGGAACTCGTCCAGTCCCTCGACCAACCCGAGCCCGGCGCCTCCTCCTTCGTCCAGTCCGTCCGCCTGACCAAGGGTCGCGCCGACGAAATCGCCAGCGCCGTCTCCCGCGTCTTCACCAACCGCCCCGGCTTCAACCCCGCCAATCGCGTCACCATCACCCCCGTCACCGGCGCCAATTCCATCCTCCTCAACGGCCCCACCAACGCCGTCCAGGATGTCCTCCGCATCGTCCACGAACTCGATGCCGAAGGCTCCTCCTCCGATATCGAGGTCCGCGTCTACAAACTCGAAAACGGTTCCGCCAAGGAGGTCTCCTCCATCCTCCAACAACTCCTCCAGACCGTCTCTCGCCGCCGCTTCTTCCGCTCCGAGGGCGGCTTCGACCCCGAAGGCGGCCGCGGCGGCGGCCCACCCGCCTCCGTCTCCATCGATGACCGCTCCAATTCCCTCATCGTCACCGGCACCGCCGCCCACTTCGCCGTCGTCGAAAAGATCCTCCCCACCCTCGACAAGGTCCCCGATCGCGCCGATCGCGATGTCCAGTTCGTCTGGCTCAAGAAGGCCCGCGCCTTCGATGTCTCTTCCCAGCTCGAATCCCTCTTCGAGGACCGCCCCCGCCGCGAACGCCCCGTCATCGAGGCCGATCTCTCCAACAACTCCATCACCATCATCGGCCGCAAGGCCGACCTCGCCCAGATCCAGGACCTCGTCGAACGTCTCGACGAACAGGGCAAGGACTCCTCCTACCAGGTCCGCCTCCGCACCCTCGACCGCGTCGCCGCTGAACAGATGGCCCGCCTCATCGAGAACCTCTACCCCCAGACCACCGGCTCCGCCCTCTCCGTCGTCGAGAAGATCCCCGCTCCCGACTCCACCAACTCCATCCCCGGCATCGCCGTCGCCATCGACCGCGAAGCCAATGCCCTCGTCCTCGCCGGCCCCGTCACCGAACTCGACCGCGTCGAACGCCTCATCTCCGACCTCTCCTTCAACTTCTACGGCAACGAGGCCGAGTTCCGTCTCTTCCCACTCAAGGACGCCGATCCCGTCCTCGTCGCCCGCACCCTCTCCGAGGTCCTCAAACAGGATCCCATCCAGCTCCCCCAGCAACCCGGCCAACCCCCGCGCGTCGTCCAGCAACAACCCAAGATCACCGTCGTCGCCGAACCCCGCACCCGCTCCATCGTCGTGCGCGCTCGCCCCACCGACTTCAACCTCCTCGAGTCCCTCATCAAACAACTCGATACCGCCGGCGAAACCGCCCAGATCGCCTTCCGCATCTTCCCTCTCCAGAACGCCTCCCCCGAAAAGGCCCTGCCCCTCGTCCAGCAGATGGTCGCCCAACTCAATGCCACCCGCCCAGGTGACCCCGTCACCGTCTCCATCTCCCCACGCGACCGCGGCCTCCTCGTCGTCGCTCGCGAATCCGTCATCGCCCAGATCCTCCCCATGATCGAGACCATCGATCTCCCCTCACGCGTCACCGAGGCCGAAGTCCGCATCTTCGCCCTCCAACGCGCCAATGCCGCCCAACTCGCTTCCGTCCTCCAATCCCTCCTCCGCCCCGGACCCCAGGGCGAATCCACCCCCGAAGCCCGCGAACTCCAGGACCAGATCCGCCGCCTCAACATCCGCACCGCCTCCGGTGACCCCGTCTCCCTCGACCTCGACGAACCCATCCGCATCAGCCCCGATCCCGCCGGCGGCGCCACCGGCGGCAATCGGCTCCTCATCACTTCCACCGCCGAAAACCTCGAGGCCCTCGCCTCCGTCATCGAATTCCTCGACTCCCCAGCCATGGTCGAGGGCGTCCGCGTCCGATTCGTCCGCCTCGCCCACGCCGATGCCGCCTCCGTCACCCAGACCCTCACCACCATCTTCGCCCAGGGTCGCTCCCTCGCCGCCGGCCCGGCCGGTCCCAATGCCGTCCCCGATTCCGACCAGGGCAAGGCCCTCGTCCATCCCCTCAACATCGCCACCGATCCCCGCTCCAATACCCTCATCCTCGCCGGTCGCGCCGAAACCATCGACCTCGCCCTCAAGGTCGTCGCCGACATCGATCAACCCCTCGAACACTTCGTCACCGATGTCCGCCTGTTCCGCCTGAAACACGCCTCCGCCATCCGGCTCGTTCCCCTCCTCCAGTCCGTCTTCACCGAAGGCCCCAACGTTCCCGGCACCGAAGGTCTCGCCACCCAGATCACCCGCCTCCGCACCCTCCGCGAAGGCGGTGACCCTTCCAGGACCAACGACATCGCCAAGGGCCGCGCCGCCCTCACCCTCCAGGCCGATGACCTCTCCAACATCCTCATCGTCGCCGCCCGCTCCGACATGCTCCCCCTCGTCGAGGATGTCATCACCCAGCTCGATATCCCCGCCGCTTCCGGCCTCGAAACCGTCCGCGTCTACCCCCTCCAGTTCGCCGATCCCGCTTCCATCCAGAAGATCCTCGCCGACCTCTTCAACGGCCAGCGCGCCCCCAACCTCCGCAATGAGGATCGCCCCGTCATCACCGTCGATGCCCGCTCCTCTTCCCTCATCGTCGCCGGCAACTCCAAGTCCTTCGGCGTCCTCGAAGGCCTCCTCCAGAAACTCGACCAGAAACTCCCCTTCGACCTCCGCGAGATCCGCCTCCTCCCTCTCGCCCACGCCGATGCCTCCATCGTCGCCGCCACCCTCCAACGCGTCATGGATGCCCGCGTCACCCAACGCGCCGCCCTCAATGCCGGCGCCGCCGATGCCCTCAAGACCATCATCATCGCCGATACCCGCTCCAATGCCCTCCTCGTCGGCGGTTCCCGCGAAGCCTTCGACCTCGTCGAATCCCTCGCCAGACAACTCGACGAGGCCAGTCCCGCCCTCTCCGGCCGCATCCGCATCATCCCCGTCGTCCACGCCGATGCCCGCGTCCTCGCCTCCACCATCAGCGCCCTCTTCGACCAGCGTTACGCCGCCTCCCCAGCCACGGACATCAAACGCCTCAAGCCCATCATCCTCCCCGATACCCGCGCCAATGCCCTTCTGGTCGCCGCCTCCCAGGATGACAACCAGACCCTCGACGACCTCCTCTCGAAGCTGGATGCCAAACTCGACAACGCCGCCCTCTCCCTCACCGTCCTCCCCCTCAAGCACAACGACGCCGGCCGCGTCGCTCCCCTCATCTCCACCATCTTCGCCGCCCGTCTCCGCGCCCAGACCCTCCCCGGTCAACCCCCTCTCCCCTCCCAGCAGATCGATGTCCAACCCGATCCCCTCAACAACGCCCTCATCATCTCCGCCTCGAAGGAAAACCTGACCCTCATCCAGGAACTCGTCGCCACCATCGACGCCGAACCCTCCATCCCCGGCGGTGTCTTCGAGATGTTCACCCTCGAGTTCGCCGACGCCCAACGCGTCGCCACCCTCCTCCGCTCCCTCGTCGATCAGGGCCTCTATCGCCCCGGCTTCCCCTCCGGCGGCGGGGGCGGCGGACCACGCGGTCGCAATTCCCCCGGCAACGTCCTCTCCATCTCCGTCGATCCCCGCTCCAATACCCTCATCGTCTCCGCCTCCCCGGAGAACCTCTCCCTCGTCAAGGCCGTCATCGAAAAGGTCGACAACAAGGATCTCGCCGACAATGCCGATGTCCGGCTCTTCCCACTGAAACACGCCCGCGCCTCCTCCATCGCCACCACCCTCCAACAGTTCTTCGCCGCCAAACGCACCGCCGACTCCGTCGCCGTCAACGCCAACGAACGCCAACTCCCCGTCGCAGTCCTCGCCGATGACCGCATCAATTCCATCCTCGTCACCGGCGGCAAGGAAGCCTTCGACCTCGTCGATCGTCTCCTCCCCCAACTCGATGGCGATGGCTCCTTCTCCCGCCTCAACTTCCGCGTGTTCCCACTCCGCAAGGCCACCGCCACCAAACTCCAGGTCACCCTCCAGTCCATCCTCGCCAACCGCCCTCCCAAGGTCCGCGGCGAACCCATCGACCCCGTCACCATCGTCGCCGATGCCTGGGTCAATGCCCTCCTCGTCGGTGCCACCGTCGATGACCTCGAGACCGTCTCCTCCCTCATCGATCAACTCGACTCCGAGGCCACCGATACCGGCATCGCCATCCACGTCTTCCCCCTCGCCAAGGCAGATGCCCGCCGCGTCGCCACCACCATCCAGCAGCTCTTCCGCGAAAATACTCCCAACCAGGTCCTCCCCATCACCGTCAATGCCGACGACCGCATCAATGCCATCGTCGTCTCCTGCGGCGAAACCGATGCACGCCGCATCGGTGAACTCGTCCGCCAACTCGATACCGACCAGGTCGCCCGCGTCTCCGAGATCCGCGTGTTCCCCCTCGTCCACGCCCGCGCAGAAACCCTCTCCACCATCCTCACCTCCGCCCTCAATTCACGCCCCACCGCCCTCACCGAGCAAAACCCCAACGCCCAGTCCGTCCTCCAGTTCATCTCCCGCACCGACGACGGCCAGGAACTCATCACCGCCGCCCTCAAGGAGGGCATCCTCATCACCCCGGATCTCCGGATGAATTCCCTCATCGTCTCCGGTCCCGTCGAATACATGGAGCTGCTCGGCCAGATCATCAACCGGCTCGACGCCTCTTCCCCACAACAGGCCAAGATCCGCGTCTTCTCCCTCCAGAACGCCGACGCCCGTCAGATGGCCGACCTGCTCACCCAGCTCTTCCGCATGACCCAGGCCCCCGCCTCCGCCAACCAACGCTCCGTCCAATACACCCTCGTCCGCCCTCGCCTCGATCCCAATGGCCTCCCCAGCGGCGATGACGAATCCCTCGCCTCCGCCACCGTCGGCTCCGCCGAACAGAACGCCCTCACCGTCACCGTCGATCCCCGCACCAATTCCCTCCTCGTCGGCGGCTCCGAACACTACGTCGCCCTCGTCTCCGAAATCATCGGCTCCCTCGACTCCTCCGAGGCCGCCGAACGCACCACCGAGGTCGTCCGTCTCCGCAACTCCCAGGCCATCGAGGTCGCCACCGCCATCCGCAACTTCCTCGACCAGGAACGCAACCGCATCGTCCAGGTCCTCGGCGCCGATGCCGTCGGCACCGGCCAACGCCTCCTCGAACGCGAGGTCGCCGTCGTCGCCGAGGAAGCCTCCAATACCCTCCTCGTCTCCGCCAACCGCCGCTACTTCGACCAGGTCCGCGAACTCATCCAGGAACTCGACCAGGCCCAGCCCCAGGTCCTCATCCAGGTCCTCCTCGCCGAGGTCACCCTCGATTCCGTCGGCGAACTCGGCATCGAATGGGGCCACTCCGGTTCCCGTGGCGATGTCTCCTATGGCACCGGCACCGACTTCGGTGTCGCCAACCAACTCCAGACCCTCGGCGGTTACTCCGCCGCCGTCTCCGGCACCGACTTCAATTTCCTCCTCCGCGCCCTCAAGACCGATGGCCGTCTCGAGGTCCTCTCACGCCCCCAGATCGTCACCGCCGACAACAAGCCCGCCACCATCAACATCGGCCAACGCATCCCCCTCATCACCGATTCCCGCGTCACACCCCAGGGCGATACCATCAACTCCTTCCGCTATGAGGACGTCGGCGTGAACCTCACCGTCACCCCCAAGATCTCC
>CAZDYB010000204.1:0-7657 GCA_964509045.1 uncultured Akkermansia sp. | reverse complement strand
CACGACCGAATTCGGGCTCATCATTTCAATCCCCGCCCTCCTGCTGCATGCCTTCTTGAACCGGCGTGTGAAGGGGGTGCTGGGTTCCATGGAACAGACCTCCGTCCGCTTCATCAACGGACTTCCCGAAAATCACTCGGTGGCACTCAACCCATTCCATTCCACGCCATGAACTCCGAGTTCCTTCAACGCATCCTCAAGTCCTGGTTGGACGGCGGTTGGACCATGATCCCCATCGCCATGGTCGCCTTCGCCCTGTACGGCATGGCGTTCCAGCTCATCCGCCACCTCGGGCGCCGCGTGCCGTCCGGCATCCGCGACACCGACCTCAACCGCTGGATCGACAACGCTAAGGAAGCGCCCGCCAATGTGGGTGATGTGCTGCGTCATACCACCACGGATTCCCACTCCCTGGAAACGATCAGCGCCCGTTTTGCCGAAGTGACCGCGTGCGAGATCCCCGAGGTGGAACGCCGCATGCAACTGATGCAGGTCTACATCGCGGCCGCACCCCTGCTCGGTTTGCTGGGGACCGTGCTGGGCATGCTCACCACGTTCGAGGGCATCGCCGCCGGTGGGGGGAAGATGGTCGATACCATCGCCCAAGGCATCTCCGAGGCGCTCATCACCACCGAGATGGGGTTGCTGGTCGCCCTTCCCGGCATGGTCCTTTCCTATGTCGTCCGGCGGCGTCGGAACGAATACCTCGCCTTCCTGGCGCGGCTGGAAAGCCTGACCCTGCGTCACTTCCGCCTGCGCCAGATGGCTGGCATGACCCATGTGTTCCGTCGCGACACGTTGTCCCTGGGAACCCAGACCCGCGCATTGGCTCCGAAGCCCCAAGCGGATCCGGATGACGCACCCGACATCCAGCCTTCCCTCACATGAAGTACCGCCGGGCGTTGGTGGATTCCGAAGAGACCGCGGAGATCAACATGTCCTCCATGATGGACATGGTGTTCATCCTCCTGATCTTTTTCATCGTCACCACCACCTTCGTCGAGGAGTCGGGGATCGAGGTGGACAAGCCGCAGGCGGCTTCGGCGGCGAGCCTGGACAAGAACAGCATCATCCTGGCGCTGACGTCACAGGGACAGGTGGTCTATGGCGGCAAGGAGATCGGGGTGGGCGGGGTGCGTCCGTTGGTGAGCCGGTTGTGTGAACGCGAGCCCATGCCGGTGATCCTGCAGGTCGACAAGAACACGCCCACCGGATTGACCATCCGGGTGATGGACGAAGCCAAGCTGGGCAAGGCCAAGAACATCAGCCTGGCGACGGAGCAGGGCAGTTAGCCTTCGTTCCTCCGAGGAATGCCCAAGGTTTATCCATCTCCCCGGTTCGGTCAGGACCGATTGTGGACCTTCCTGGTCGCAGTGGGATTGACGGCGTTGGTCTTTGGGGTGTTGCCGTTCACCACGGCCATCTCCGGGATGCGTCAGCGACAGCTCATGCTGCGGCCCGCTGATCTCGCGGCGCCGCCGCCTGCGTCCGAGGTTGAACCCCCTCCTCCACCGCCGAAGGAAGAGAAGCCGCCTGAACCTCCACCACCCACCGCTGAGACACCGCAGCCCATCCCGCTCCTGGCCAATCTCGACCTGGCCGTTGGCTCCGGCGGGGCGTTGGCCGGGTTCGGTGATCTCCGTTCGCTTGCTGCCGCGGATGAGGGATCGGACACGTTCGATGTGGCTGACCTGGAAAAGCGGCCCGAACCGGTCTCGCAGGCTGGCCCCGTCTATCCGGCCGACCTCCGGAAGGCGCGCATTGATGGCAATGTGACCGTTGTCTTCGTGATCACCGAGGAAGGGCGTGTGGAAGATCCACGGGTCGAGAACTCCAGCCGCCCTGAATTCGAACGTCCCGCCCTGGATGCCATCCGGAAATGGCGATTCCGGCCCGGGATGAAGGATGGCCAGGCCGTCCGCACCTACGCCAAGCAACCCTTCCGTTTTACGCCCCCGCAATGAACGTTCCCAATCCCATCCTTCGTACCGGGTTCGCCGCGCTGATCCTGGCCGGACTGATCACCGAAGCCGTCCAGGGCGCCGAACCGAGGTCGTCGCGCCGGCGCGACCGCAATGCCGCCGAGAACGCTGAACTCCCGCCAGCCACGGCCCCGGTGACGTTCGCTCCCATGCCCGGGGATCATCCGTTGGCGGCGACGTGGAACGATCCCGAATTCACGCGTCGTCTGCTGGGCAGCTATGGATTCCAGAGCGACCGCGAACCACGCCTTACCCCCGAGGAACAGGTCCTCTATCGCGAAAAGATCGTCCCGCTGTTGCGCGAGGATCCGGTCAAGGCGATCCCGGCCCTTGTTGAAGCCGCCCAACCTGGGGCCTCGGCCCTCTTCGATTTCACCCTGGGCAACGTCCAGTTCCAGTCCGAAGACCTGACCAACGCCATCGTCAATTTCGAGAAGGCCCTGGCCAAGCATCCGGACTTCCTGCGCGCCCAGAAGAACCTGGCATTCGCGTTGGTTCGGGCCGGGCGTTATTCGGAGGCGATCCGACCATTGGCACGGACGGCTTCGTTGGGTGGGGCGGACGGCAAGGTGTTCGGCCTGCTGGGATTTGCCCACATGAATGAGTCCCGCTGGGTCTCGGCCGAGGCCGCCTACAAGCAGGCGTTGCTCTATGAGCCGGACAACCTGGATTTCAAGCTGGGGGTGGTGAAGGCGTTCATCGCGTTGTCCCAGTACGACGCGGCCGCGGCGATGCTGGACGAACTGATCCAGCAATTCCCGGATCGCGACAACCTCTGGGCGCTGCAGGCCAATGTCTTCATCCAGAAGGAACAACCGGACCGGGCAGCGGTGAATCTGGAGATGTTGCGTCGCCTGGGACGGGCCACGCCCGCCCAGTTGTTGCTGCTGGGAGATCTCTATATGTCGCAGGAGGCGACGTCGCTGGCGCTGGATGCCTATGTGGCCGGAGTTGCCGGTGGGGCGGGAAAGAACGCCGGTCGGGCGCTGCGTGCGGCGGAGATCCTGGTCGGGCGCGGAGCCTTGAAGGATGCGCGGGCCCTGGTCGAGGGCGTGAGGAGCAGTGCGGGCGCGGAGTTGGAGTCGGCCGATGGCCTTCGGATGCTGAAGTTGGAGGCGCGCATGGCGTTTGCGGAAGGGGCGGGCGACAAGGCGATCGCCTCGCTTGAAGCCCTGCTGGAGAAGAATCCGATGGATGGCGAAGCCCTGTTGCTGGCAGGTGATCATTACCTGCGTGCCGGAGACCGTGATCGGGCACTGATCCGATATGAGAACGCCGCAAAGATCGAAGGATTCGAGGCTGAGGGATTGGTGAAGCAGGCGCAGGTCCAGGTTCAGGCACAGCACTATGTCCAGGCGGTGGACCTGCTTCGCAAGGCCCAGAAGGCCCGGCCCCGGGACACCGTCCAACGATATCTGGAACGGGTTGAACAGCTGGCCCTCCGTTCAAAAGGCTCAGGCTCGTGAACCGCCAGGATCTCCAGCGACTGGCCTGGCTGGCCTGCTGCGGTCCGTGGCTGGTTTTCGCAGCCCATGCCCAGGACGTGGGCGGTGCTGCCGGTGTCGTGGTCAGCAGTTGGGACGGACGTCCCCTTCCGCTGGTCACGGTCACGGTTCGCGGCACCACCCTCGCCGGCCAGACCGATCCCTCCGGTCGCTATGAGATCCGCGGGATTCCCATCGGCGATCAGGTGTTGCGCTTCACGAAGGCCGGTCATGCCGGTGCCACTGTCACCGATGTCCGGATCCTTCCCGGACAGGTCACCACCGTGAACGGCAACCTCCGACCCGAATTCTATGAGTTCGAGGAGTTCGAGGTCACGGCCGAGGAGTTCAATGAGCAGACCTTCCAGATCCTGTCCGACCGTCGGGATGCAGCGGGGCTTCTGGATGCAATCGGGTCCGAACAGTTCACCCGTGTGGGGGCGAGTGATGCGGCGGACATTGTTTCCAAGGTGCCGGGCATCACCGTGACCGACGGCAAGAGTCCGGTGGTGCGCGGTCTGAACGAGCGTTATGTCGGGATCACGCTCAACGGAGCCGAGGTGCCTTCGGCGGATCCGTATAGGAAATCCGTTTCACTGGACCTGTTTCCGGCCGGCCTGATCGAGCGGGTTGTAGTGGCCAAGAGTTTCACGCCGGATCTGACCGGCAATTCAACCGGCGGTGGGATCAATCTGATCACACGTTCGTTCCCGGAGCGTTTCGTTCTCACAGCGGGTGCGGGGCTGGAGTACAACACGCAGGCGACGTTTTCGGACGAGTACCAGACGTACAAGGGTGGCGGCCTGGACTGGCTGGGGATGGATGACGGAACGAGGGAACTGGCCGACTCGTTGCTGGCGCCGGTGCCGTTGGTGGTGACGACGACCCTGCGCCCCAATCAGGCGGGATATGCCGAGCAACAGGAAGTGCTGGCACGGTTGGTTGAGATCGGCAGGACCCTGGGCCCCGCGGAGTTTGGTCCGACCTACAAGGCTCCGGCCCCCAACCAGAACCTGAACTTCGCGATGGGCGACACCGTTCAGGTGAGGGATCGGAGGCTGGGTCTGTTCGGCGGGATGAGTTATCGGCACAACTTCCAGCACCTGATCGGTTCTGCGAACCGGTTCGTGCCATCGGGTACCCCGGGTCAGTTGGTGCAGCGCCGGGGATCTTCAGACATCCGGAGCATTGAAGAGATCAACTGGGCGGCCATCGCGAACATTGCGTATGAGTTCAGCGAAGGTCACGAGGTGGGGTTCAACTTCCTCTATAACCAGAATGCCGAGGATCTGGTGCGCCAACAGGTCGGGTTCGACAATGACTCCAGCAACTTCTTTCCCTTCGTCCAGAACCGCCTGATCTGGACCGAGCGGAACCTCACCACCTTTCAACTGCGCGGGAACCATGTGATGCCCGAGGCATCGGATCTGGAAGTCAGTTGGCTGGGTGCCTATTCCACCACCACCCAGGATGAACCGGATGCCCGCTTCTTCAATTACGCCCGGGCCGGGCGTGACTATTTCGCGGAGGGAAACTTTCTTCCGACTCCCACCCAGCCCACCCGCTATTTCCGGGCGCTGGATGAAAGCAATCTGAACGGCAAGCTCGACATCAAACGGCCGCTGACCTTCTGGCGGGATCTGGAGGGATCCTTCCGGGCCGGTCTGTTTGATTCCGAATCCGAGCGTGGATTCGTTGATCGCGAGTTCTTCTACCAACCGCAGTCCAATCCGGGGGGGTATGGTGCCGGCGCCCGCTACCCGTTTCTGGGCGATCCCAACGCCTTCTTCCCGGATGGGGTCTTCACTCCGGACATCCGGACCAACGCCAACGGCAGCCAGCGCTATACGTGGCATCGGGTGGTGCAGGGGCGCCAGAGTCGGTATGACGCCGAGCAGAGTGTCCGCGCAGCCTATGTGATGATGGATGTGCCGATCGTGTCCCGGTTGAAGTTTACCGGCGGAGTGCGACTGGAGAGCACTGAGATCGATGTGTTGTCGGTGGGCGCATTGCGCAGTGCATTGACCGGACAACAGACCAATGTCACCAGCATCCGACAGGTGGATTGGCTCCCGGCTGCGGGATTGGTCTGGAGTCCGATCACCAACATGAATGTCCGGCTCAATTTCGGCAGGACGGTTGCCCGTCCTTCGTTTCGCGAGCTCGCGGCGTATCGGCAGTATGATCCGGTGCTCAATGAACTTCTCGAGGGCAATCCGCTGCTCTCAATGAGTTCGATCGACAATTATGATCTGCGCTGGGAATGGTTCCCCGAACCTGGCGCCGTCCTTTCCGTCAGCCTTTTCCATAAGGCCATCCGCAACGCCATCGAACGCCAGTTCATCACCGTGGATGGCGAGATCATCTCGTTTGCCAACCGCTCGGAGGCCGAGGTGCAAGGCATTGAGATTGAGGCCCGGCACGGCCTCGGTTTCCTGAGCGATCATCTCGAGGGTGTCAGCCTCGGGATGAACGCGTCCTATATCGAGTCGGCGGTCAAGCTGACCCCTGCTGAGATTGCAAATCGGACATCGTTCCTGGGCGACGATTCGGACACCCGCCCGTTGTTTGATCAGTCGCCCTATATCGTGAATGCCGATGTCACCTGGGAACAGAAACGGTGGGGAACGACCGTGACTGCGGTGGCCAGTGTGTTTGGACCCAGGATCACCATCGCCGGTCTCGCCACCCCGGACGTCTATGAACAGCCGGCGCCCCAACTGGATTTTGTGGTGACCCAGCGGATCGGGGAGCATTTCAAGCTGCGGTTCACCGCCCGGAACGTCCTCGATCCCGAGTTTGATCGGACTTATGGAGAATCTGCCGACAGTCCGGTGTTCCAGAGCTTCCGACGCGGCATGGCGTTTGGATTGTCGGTCGGATACGAGTTTTGATTTGGGCTTGGGCAAGGCAACGGAGGGTTGGCAGAAGGGTTTGGGTTGGGGCACGGTGCTCGCGTTCCCATGAGTACTTCAACCCTGCGAAAGATCTTCTATCCCTCGGATTTCCGGGGAGGCGACGACGCTGCCTTCGAACATGCGGTGAAGATCGCGCTGTCGACCGGTGGATTGCTCGACCTGCTGCATGTGGATGGTCCGGAGGACGAGTTTGATTGGTCCCTGTTTCCCAGCGTGCGGGTGGTGCTGGAGCGTTGGGGGGTCCTGCCACCGGGGTCCATGCCCGAGGATGTCCAGTCGGCCGGGCTTGAGGTCAGGAAGGTGCATCGACGGGCGGAGGGAATCACGGCGGCCATCCAGGGCCATATTGCCGCTGAAAACCCGGATCTGGTGGTCCTGGCCACCCACCAGCGCACCGGGGTGGGTCGGTGGCTGCATCGTGCGCTGGCGGAACCGGTCGCCCGGAATGCCCAGGCTCCCACGCTCTTCGTCCCTCGACGGGTCCAGGGATTCGTGAAGCCGGATTCCGGCGAGGTTCGGTTGCAGACCGTGTTGATTCCAATCGATCAGGTGCCGCATCCGCAGGCGGCGGTGGATACAGCGGTCCGGTTGTTGCGGACTCTGGAATGTCGCGACACCCACTTCATCCTGTTGCATGTCGGGCCGGCGGAGACCGTCCCCAGGGTGGAAGTGCCGTCCGAGGCTGGTTGGACGAGCGAGGTGGAGACGTGGGAAGGCCCGGTGGTGGATCACATCCTGGCTTCAGCCGAGGCGAATGATGCGGATCTGATCGTGATGGCAAAGCGTGGGCAGGTGGGGATCCTGGATGCGTTGCGTGGCAGCACGACGGAACGGGTGGTGAGGGAAACACATTGTCCGGTGATGGTGGTGCCGGTTGGAAATTGACCGGGTTCGCAGGGGTGTCTGTGCGGGACACGGGAAGGGGGACAGGGCGCACCGGGCGCACTGTCCCCCCTGAGTTGGCGGCACCCGGGAATGAGTCCAGGTCCCATGGGCAGGTGCAGCGGGTTACTTGGCGGCGAGGGCCTTGGCGACGGCTTCGTCCAGGGCGGGCCCACGGAGGTTGCGCGCCACGATCTTCCCTTCGCGATCCAGGAGATAGGTGGCGGGGATGGAATTGATCCCGTAATCACCGGCGAGCTTGGTCTTCCAGCCGCCGCCATCAAAGTACTGGGGCCAGGTCAGCTTTTTCTCCTCGATGAACTTGTCGAGCTTGGCGCGATCGGAATCGAGGCTGATGCCGACGATCTCGAAGCCTTTGTCGTGATGGGTC
>CAZDYB010000203.1:0-7658 GCA_964509045.1 uncultured Akkermansia sp. | reverse complement strand
CAGCCCACCCATTACCGGTCCGGATGCAGAGGTGACGAACGCCCCACCCGGCGGCATGATCCGTCCCATGACACGTCAGCAGGTGCTCGACCTGTATTTCATGGATGCCCGTTGCAAGCTGATCGAAGTGGCGGCGTTCCTCGACCGGGTGGACCGGGGCACGGGCGAAGCCGACTTCCGACTGGAATCGTTTCGTCAGGCAATGCGCCATCTTGCCGATGGCGATGCGGACCGGGCCGGGGCGGTACTGCGTTCACTCAGCGATCCCACCGTCGATCCCATACCCACCGCTCCCGGCAAGGGCGCCATCGGGGCCTGGCCCGGCCGTTGATCCCACCCATGTTTTGAGCTTGGGCCAGCGCACCGGTGACGCATCCTTGCGCCGCGTGGAAGTTCCTCCCCGGGTCAATGTGCTGGGCGTCGGCATCAGCGTTCTCAACCTCGAATCCGCTGTCGCCACCCTGGCCGCAGCCGTCGCCACCCGACATCGTGGATATGTCTGCGTCACCGGGGTCCATGGCGTCATGGAATCCCAGTCCGATCCCACCCTCCGCCAGATCCACAACCGTTCACTGCTCACCACGCCCGATGGCATGCCCATGGTCTGGTTGGGCCGACTCGCCGGGCATCGCTCGATGAGCCGCGTGTATGGCCCCGAACTGATGGAACACGTGTTCGAATGGAGCCGGCATTCCGGTGCCACCCACTACTTCTTCGGTGGCAACACCGGCGTGGCCGATGAACTCAAGGCCCGGGTCGAATCCCGGTTCCCCGGCATCCGCATCGTTGGCACCCACACCCCTCCATTCCGCCCCCTGAATCCCCAGGAGGAAGCCGGACTCATCCAGGAGGTGGAACAGTTGAAACCCGATTTCTTCTGGGTCGGATTGTCCACGCCCAAGCAGGAGCGGTTCATGTCCACCTACGGCCCGCGCCTGGCCGCCACCGTACTGCTCGGGGTCGGTGCCGCCTTCGACTTCCATGCCGGCCGTGTCCGCCAGGCTCCCCGATGGATCCAACGCAGCGGCTTCGAATGGTTGTACCGGCTGTGCGCCGAACCACGCCGGCTCTGGAAGCGTTACCTCACCAACAACCCACGCTTCGCCCTCCACCTCCTCGGTCAGGCTCTCGGCTTCCGGAAATACTCCCTCGACGCCTGATCCCCACCCGCTCCCGTCTTCATTCCACCCTCCACTGCCATGCCCCATCCCGAATCCGTCCCCCTCGCCGAAGTGGTGGAATACCTGCAACGCCGACTTCAACCCGATCTGTTCAAGGACTACGACGGTGCCGTCAACGGCCTCCAGTTCGAGAACGATGGCCGGGTGCGACGCATCGCCGCCGCCGTCGATGGCACCCCGGTCGTCGTCGACATGGCATTGCAGGCCGATTGCGACCTCTTGCTGGTGCATCACGGCATGTTCTGGCGATCCATGGTTCCCTGGACCGGCCGTCGCGCCGCCCTGATCCGCAGACTGGTCCAGGGAAACCTCGCCGTTTACTCACAGCACCTGCCCCTGGATGGCCATCCCGAACTCGGCAATGCCGCAGGACTCGCCCGCGCCCTCGGCTTCCGCCGTTCCAAACCCTTCTTCGCCCATCATGGGACGCACATTGGAGTGCAGGTGACCCTGCCTCGGCCCGTGTCCCGCGACGAACTCGGGCAACGCCTCGCCTCCGCCCTCGGTCGACCCCCGATCCTCCTGCCAGGTGGCGGCAACGATTGTCGCCGGATCGGCATCTGTACCGGCGGGGCCGGCGCTCAGATGGCTCAGGCGAAGTCTGAAGGTGTCGACACCTTCATCACCGGCGAGGGACCCCATTGGACCCATGCCATGGCCGAAGACATGGAAATGAACGTCTTCTACGGCGGCCACTACGCGACCGAGACCTTCGGCGTCCGGGCCATTGCAGAAGAACTCTCCAGACGATTCAACCTCCCCTGGAAGTTCCTCGACCATCCCACCGGCCTCTGACCTCCACTCAAGGTCCAGAGGAAAGTCCGGGGACAGGCTCCCCCCTTCAACTCGCGATCCAGCCCAAGGGACAGGCTCCCGGATCCACCTCTCCATTCTTGCCTCCCTTTTTGGGGACAGGCTCCCCCCACTCCCCTGGTTTGGCTGTTTTCACCCATCACCCACACACCCACTTCGTTCGGCAAACCCGGCCCACCGCCCCAACCCGAACACTCCACCCGCGGTCCGGGGACCCTGAGAAAAGTCCGGGGACAGGCTCCTCCCACTCCGCTGGGGACCCTGTGGGGACAGGCTCCCTGCCGCCGCAGAGTGTACCAGGAATCGAGGGACAGGCTCCCGGATCTTTCTGGGGACAGGCTCACTCCGACTCACCTCAACTCGCGATCCAGCCCAAGGGACAGGCTCCCCCACTCCCCTGGATTGGCTGTTTTCACCCATTACCCCCACACCCACTTCGTTCGGCGAACCCAACCCACCGCCCCAACCCGAACACTCCAACCGCAGTCCGGGGACCCCATGGGGACAGGCTCCCTGCCCGCCAACCTCCGCTTTCCGGCAGGGAGCACTGGCCGTAGGGTGCGCGGCATGGCGCGCCATTCACGGAATGACCAGGCGGGGATCGACCTGCCAAAGGCCCGGATCGATCGGGAATCGGTTCGGCAGGCGCTGGAACTGTTCGGCTATTTGCGGCCATACCGGGTCCGCTTCACCCTGGCCTTGCTGGCCCTCCTTTGTTCGAGCTCGCTGAGCCTCGCCTTTCCGTACCTGGCGGGTTCCCTGATCGATGCGGCCGCCGGCTCCACCCCCGGGCGGGCGCTCCCGGACGTCAACGGCATCGCAATGCTGCTGGTAGGCATCCTGGTGATCCAATCGATGTTCCTGTTCTTCCACGCCCTATCCTTCGCGACCGTGGGTCAACGGAGCCTGGTGGATCTCCGACGGGACACCTACGCCCGGCTGATCTCATTGCCGATGTCCTTCTTCGGGCAACGACGGGTGGGGGAACTGGCCAGCCGACTCTCGGCTGACCTGGTGCAAATCGAGGACACATTGATCTCCCTGCTGCCGCAGTTCATCCGGCAGATGACACTGCTGGCGGGCGGAGTGGTCCTGATCGCGATCACATCGCTCAAGCTGACCGCCATGATGCTGGCCAGCCTACCGGTATTGACAGTGGTGGCGGTGGTGTTCGGACGCCGAACCCGACGGGTTGCCAGGGAAGCGCAGGATCGTCTGGCCGACACCGCGACCATCGTCGAGGAAACCCTTCAGGGGATCGTCAACGTCAAGGCGTTCTCCAACGAACGTCACGAACTCCGACGCTATCACGACGGACTCGGCCGTTTCCTCACCGCCACCCTTCGCGGAGCACGCATCCGCGCCGCCTTCGTCTCCTTCATCGTCTTCGCGCTGTTCGGAACCATCGTCCTCGTCCTGTGGTCCGGCGCACGACTGCTTCAGTCCGGCGAAATCTCCTTCGGCGAACTCACCCGGTTCATCCTGTATACCACCTTTGTCGCCGGGGCCATGGGGCAGTTCGCCGATCTGTACAGCCAGCTGCAAAAGGCGATCGGCGCCACCCAACGCGTCCGGGAACTCCTCCGCGAAACCGGTGAGGTGACCGTTTCCCTCGATCCACCCCCCAACCCCGATCCCCCACGGCTGCCGGGCGAAGTCCGCTTCGAAGGCGTCCATTTCACCTACCCCTCACGTGAAGGCTTCCAGGTCCTTCACGGCATCGATCTCGTCGCGTCCCCCGGCCAGAGCATCGCCCTCGTCGGTCCGAGCGGCGCCGGCAAGTCGACAGTCCTCTCCCTGTTGATGCGTCTCTACGATCCAACCTCGGGCCGGATCCTGCTCGACGGCCAGGATGCCCGACAGATTCCCCTGGCAGACCTGCGGGCCCAGATGTCGTTGGTGCCCCAGGAAGTCCTGCTCTTCGGCGGCACCATCGCCGAAAACATCGCCTACGGCCGGCCCGGCGCCTCCCAGGCCGAGATCGAAGCCGCCGCCCGGCAGGCCAACGCCCACCAATTCATCCAGTCCTTCCCCGAAGGCTACCTCACGCTCGTGGGTGACCGCGGCATCAAACTGTCCGGAGGGCAACGCCAACGCATCGCCATCGCCCGCGCCATCCTCCGCAACCCGGCCATCCTCATTCTCGACGAAGCCACCAGCGCCCTGGATTCGGAGAGCGAAGGACTCATCCAGGAAGCGCTCGAATCCCTGATGCACGGCCGAACCACCTTCATCATCGCCCATCGCCTCGCCACCGTCCGCCATGCCGACCGGATCGTGGTGATCGCGGATGGCCGGGTGGTGGAAACCGGGCGTCATGAGGAACTCGAGCGGATTCCCGGCGGCACCTACCAGAAGCTCGCCGCGATGCAGTTCCGGGAGGCGCAGCGGGAGGTTCAGGACGGCCGGGCAAAGGATGGCGCCGGATCCGACGGCCCACATTGACGCTTGCCACCACCCACCACCGGACATTTCATTGCGCACACAGCACTCTATCATATGAGCATTCGATTGATTACGCGTTTGATCCCGTGGGTGGGTGTGTTCGCGGTCGCCTTCTTCGTCTTCTATCGGGTCAAACTGGCGCCCGTACCGGTCCTGTCCCATGCCGTGACCCGAGGCTCCGTCGTCGCCGAAGTCATGGGCACCGGCACGCTGGAAGCCCGGGTCAAGACGGCGGTCAGTGCGCGGATCCAGGAAAGATTGATGGAAGTGCTGGTGGATCAGGGTGACCGGGTCACGAAGGGGCAGTTGCTCGCCCGCCTGGACGATTCCGAAGCCAAACAGCAGGTGGCCATTGCCGAAGCCAGCCTGAATGCCGCCCGAAAGACGGTCGAACGCGTGCAGGCCGACCTCGCCCGCGCCCAGGCCGTCCTCGAATTGGCGCGGTTGGAAGATCAACGCCAGCGCGGGTTGGTGGCGTCGAAGGCTGTTTCCCAGGCAGAAGCGGACAAGGCGGTGGAAGGATTGCAGGTCGCGGAAGCGGACCAACGCCGATCCCTCGCGGCAACCGCTGAATCCGAAAGCCAGGTCCTGGTCGCCGAAAAGAACCTCCTCTTTCGACGCGAACAACTCGCCTTCACCGAGATCGTCGCTCCCTATGACGGTCTGGTGATCCGTCGGGACCGGGATCCCGGAGAGGTACTGGTCCCCGGCGCCGCCCTTCTCCAATTGGCATCGACCGATGAACTCTGGGTGAGTGCGTGGGTGGACGAGACCGCATCGGCCGCACTGCGACCGGGTCAACCCGCGCGGCTGATGTTCCGATCGGAATCCGGCCGGGAACGGCCGGGAACGGTGGTGCGTCTGGGTCGGGAGACGGATCGTGAAACCCGCGAGTTCCAGGTCGATGTCCGGGCAGCCGAGCTTCCCACCAACTGGACCCTGGGTCAGCGGGCGGACGTGTTCATCGAGACCGGTCGACAAACCAATGGCTGGGTGGTTCCGTCCGCGTTCCTCCTGCACCGGGACGGGCGCCCCGGGGTGTGGGTGGAAGAGGGGGGCCGGGCCCGATGGACCGAAGTGACGGTCGGGCTGCGGGGAATGGACCGGGTCACCCTGGAAACGGGACTGGCCGAAGGAACCCGGGTGGTGCGCCGACCGGATCCGCAAGCTCCCCCGTTGAAGGACGGACAACGGATCAAGTCCCCATGAACCTCGCCATCCGCGACATCCGTCACAGCCCCGGCCGGTTCATCTTCACCACCGTTGGTGTCGGCCTGCTGCTGATGATCGTGATCGGGATGGGCGGCATCTACCGGGGTCTGATTGAGGAAGCCATCCTTCTGGTGGACCGGGTTGGAGCGGACCTCTGGATCGTGCAGGGAAACACAAGGGGCCCCTTTGCCGAAGTCTCCCGGATCCCGGCCAGCCTGGAGGATCGGGTCCGCGCCGTACCCGGGGTTCTGGATGCCCGCCGGTTCATTTCCCACACCGTCCAGCGGGAACATCGGGGCCGACCCCTGCGTCTGGTGGTACAGGGTCTGTCGTGGCCGGAGGATCGGGGCGACTGGATCCCGCTGATCGCCGGCCGTCCGCTCGGGCAGGGCCACTACGAGATGATTGCGGACCAAACCCTGAAGCTGGCCCTCGGGGAACGGATCCGGCTGGGTCGGGATGAGTTCACCGTGGTGGGGATCACCCGTGGGATGGTCGGTTCGGGAGGTGATGGACTGGGTTTCTTCACCGTCAGCGACGCTGCCGCCATTCAATCCGACCTTCCCGGCGAAGCGATCCGACTCGACCGGGCCACCCGGCGCCAACGTCTGGATGCCATTGAACTGGGTCGCATGCAGCCTCTGTTGCTGGACCGGGCGGCGGGTGATGCCGCCAACATTCCGGCACTGGGGCCCAGCCCGGTGAGCGCCGTGCTGGTCAGGATCCGTCCCGGCGCAGATCCCGCCGCCGTGCGGGCAACCCTGGATCGCTGGCCGGACATCACGGTCTACACCGCCCAGGAACAACGCGACCTGCTCCTGTCGGGCATGGTTGACAAGGCCCGCCGCCAACTCGGCCTTTTCCGGATCCTGTTGCTGCTCATCTCCACCCTGGTCATCGCCCTCATCCTTTACACCCTGACCCTCGACAAGATCCGGGACATCGCCCTCCTCAAGCTCATCGGTGCCCGCAACGGGGTGATCATCGGGCTGATCCTCCAGCAGGCACTGCTGATGGGTGTCCTCGGATACCTCCTCGCCTGGTGGCTGGGAGGATTCGCATTTCCCCACTTCCCGCGAAGGGTCGTCATTGAGGATTCGGATCTCGTGACCGTCGCCGTCATCGTGGTGGTCATTTCCACCGGAGCCAGCCTTCTCGGGATCTGGAAAGCACTCCGGGTCGAACCCAACACCGTCCTCTCCGCATGAGCCGGCAGCAGTCAACCGTTCCGGCCGTGGAAGTGCGGAACCTCCGCAAGGTCTATGGCAGTGGCCACACCGAGGTGGTGGCCGTACGCGATGCCTCCCTGAAGATCAACCGCGGCGAAGTGGTGGGCATGTTCGGTCCCAGCGGCTCCGGCAAATCCACCCTCCTGACCGCCATGGCCCTGATCAATCCTCCCACCTCCGGACAGATCTTCATGGACGGCCAACTGGTGATGGAAGGTCCCCAACCCCGGGTCAACGTCCGGGCCTTTCGACGACGCCATCTCGGGTTCGTCTTCCAGAAGGCCAACCTCATCCCGTTCCTCACCGCCATCGAGAACGTCCAGGTCGCACTGGAGATCAACGACACCCCGGCCCGGGAGGCCAGGGAACGCGCCCTCGAACTGCTCGCCTACCTCGAAGTCGATCAACGCTCCCACAACCTCCCCGTCGCCCTCTCCGGCGGCGAGCAACAACGCGTCGCCGTCGCCCGTGCCCTGGCCAATTCTCCCGGACTCCTCCTCGCCGACGAACCCACCGCAGCCCTCGACAGCCATCGCGGCCGCCAGGTCATGGAACTCTTCCGCAAGGTCGCCCACGAACGCCAGGCCGGCGTCCTCATCGTCACTCACGACCATCGCACCCTCGACGTCTTCGATCGCATCCTCGACGTCGAAGACGGGATGATCCACCAACGGGTCGATCCGATTCCGACCCGCTGAACACGGAAATCCGACTCTCCTCCCCGCCGGCTTGCCGGGGTGTGACGAAGGCGTAGCCTCGCGGCCTATGGCCGGTCCTT
>CAZDYB010000202.1:0-7658 GCA_964509045.1 uncultured Akkermansia sp. | reverse complement strand
ATGTGGAACAGTTGGTGGCGGTGGATCCGGATCTGCCGGTGCAGACGTTGGTCTTCGCGTTGGTATCGGGTCCGCCGGGATTGACGTTGTCGTCGGGTGGGGTGCTGGAGTGGTTGGGTCCGGCGGGAGCGACGGGCGGAACGCCGGTGACGGTGCGGGTGGAGGATGGAGCGGGAGGAAGCCAGACGGCGGAGTTCCAGCTCCGGGTGCGACCGGCCCAACCGGACCTGGCGGTGACCCGGTTGGTGGTTCCGCCGGGAGCGGACACGGGAGCGCCGTTCCAGGTAACGTTCCGTGAGGTGAACGTTGGGCGTGGTGCGGCCGTGGGGGAATGGCGGATGCGCATCTGGCTGTCGCGTGACCGGGTGTTGGATGCCTTGGACGAGATGCTGGGGGAATATCCGTTCAGCGGCACGTTGTTGCCGGGGCAATTTGTCGAGCGCACCGCGCAGTATCGGGCGCCTGGGGAATCCGGGGAGTACTTCGTGGTGGCGGAGAGCGACGCTGGAGACGCGGTGGTGGAGGCGGTGGAGATCGACAACCGGGTGGTGGCGGGGCCGATGGTGGTGAGTGCGGCGTACAACGCGGTGGTGTCGACGGATTTTGAAGTCGGGTTGGCGGGAACGCCGGTGCCGATGACGGGAGTGGCGACGCGACGGAGTGGCGGGGCGGCGGCGTTTGAGTTGGTGAACGTGCACCTGACGGTGCGTGGGATGCGACGTGTGTTGTCGGCGTTGACCGATGCCAACGGCCGGTTCGCGCTGACGTTCCGGCCGCTGCCGGGTGAGGCGGGGGAATACACGTTGGGTGCGGCGCATCCGGGCGATCCGGTGGCGCCGGTGCAGGACGGGTTCCGGCTGTTGGGAATGGTTGCGGAGCCGAATGAACTGGCGATGGAACTGCCGGCATTGGCGTCGCGAACGAACGAATTCGACCTGGTGAACCGGAGTGAAGGTCGCCTGACCGGACTGACGTGGGAAGCAGAGGGAGTGCCGGACGGGGTGGAGATCGGGTTGGAATTGCCGACGCAACTGGAGGGGGACGAGCGGTATCCGGTACAGGTGCGGGTGGTATCGAAGGCCGATGTGGACGTGTTGGCGGAAGTGCGGGTGGTGTTGCGGTCGGTGGAGGGACCGCAGGCGGTGTTGCGGATGCCGTTGCGGGTGGCGTCGGCACGACCGCAACTGGTGTTTGAACCGGGTGAACTGCGGGCCGGTGCGTTGCGGGGTGGACAGACGATCCTGCCGGTGCTGGTGCGGAATGTGGGCGGGAGATCCAGCGGTCCGTTGTCTCTGGCGCTGCCGCCGGTGGACTGGTTCGGCGTGGCGGAATCGATGCCGCTGCCGGGGATGGACCCGGGCGAGGCTCGCGAGATCCATCTGGTGATCCGCGCGCCGCTGGATCTGCCGCTGGGCGAACAGCGGGGAACGATTGCCATCGGGGACGGGCAGGCATCAGCGACCCTGCCGTTTTCGCTGGCGATCCTGTCGGATGCGTTGGGGACGTTGGAGGTCGAGGTGGTGGATGAGTACACCTACTACGCGGAGGGGGCGCCGCGGGTGGCGGGTGCGAGGGTGAAGGTGGTGCGACAGGACGGCACGGGAGAAACGGTGGAAGGCGTGGCGGATGCCCTGGGGCGGGTGAGTTTCGCGGGGTTGCGGGAGGGATGGTATGAGGTGACGGGAACGGCGGATCGGCATCGGCCGGGACGCGAGCCGGTGTTGTTGAGGTCGGGCCCGGCGACGCAGGCATTGTTGTTCCTGCCGCGGACCACGGTGGAATACTTCTTCACGGTGGAGGAGGTGGCTTTGGAAGAACGGACACGGGTGCGGATCGAGACGGTGTTCGAGACGGCGGTGCCGATTCCGGTGGTGACGGTGGAACCGGCGCACATCGATCTGGATGCGGTGGTGCAGGACCGGACCGAGCTTGAGTTCACGATCACGAACCACGGGTTGATCTCGGCGAATGAGTTGCGGTTGTTCTTTTCGAACAGCGCCGGTTGGCGGTTCACGGTGTTGCAGTCGGAATTGGGAGATCTCCCGGCGCGGAGTTCGGTGACGGTGCCGGTGGTGTTGGAACGTCTGACCGGAGCGCGGGGTGCGGGGGTGGCGGCGGGAGGTGGCTGTCCGTCGGGCGGTGCGCAGTGGACGCTGCAATGCGGCGGGAGCAACCGCGGTTATGGCGCCGGCATCGGGATGTCGGGCGGGGGGACGGGCGGATGCGGTGGATTGGGTGGCTTTCGCGGCGCGACTGGGAGTGGTGGCGGTTCCGTGCACAGTGTGACGGGGAGTGCCGCGGGTTCGTGCGATCCGTGCACGGACGACATGGCCGGGGCCCTGCTGGATTGCGCCATTGGCTTCATCCCGTTGGGACCCACGCTGGGTTGCCTGAAGGACTTCTACGATTGTGTGACCGACCCTTCGATCCTGGGTTGTGCGGGAGCGGCGGTGAGTTGCCTGGAGGCAGCGGGCAAGGAGATCCCGTTGATCGGGGACCTGATCAGTGCGGCGGATTGCCTGCTCGGGTTGAAGGAAGCGGCGGACAAGTGCAACAGCGGTGGCGCGGGTGGAGGTGGAGGTGGAGGGCTTCCGGGCAGTCGGAGTGCGGCTCCGGCGAACGTGATCAACCCGGTGATTCCCGGGTTGGAAGGCGTGACGGTCCAGGCCGCGCGATTGCAGGCCATCCTGGAGCCGTTCGTGATGCTGGTGGGCAACCGGGAGTTGTTGCGACCGGTCCCCGGTGCGACGGGACCGACCTTCCTGGAGGAATTCCTGAAGGCGGCCGGGCCCGGCAGCGCGGGTGGTTCATCGATTACCGAAGCCGAACTCGCGGTGCTGCTGGCCGCACCTCGGTTGGCGACCGTCACGGCAGAAGCGGTGGAACAATCCGCGGCACGATGGAATCGGACCCTTGCCTATGAAGCCCGTGGCATCCGGATGGAGTCGCAGGTTCCCGCCGGGGAAAGCACGGACTTCATCGACCGCGAATTGCAGGTGACGGTGATGAGTGCGGCGGATGCCGCGATCCGGGCGAATGAAGATGAAGGATATTTTGAGCCGATGAACGGGGTGCTGGCGGCGGTGGAACGATTGAAGCGGGAGTTGGCCGGCGGATCGTCGGGTGATTCGATCTGTGCGCGGGTCCGGTTGCGGTTGGATCAGGACGTGGTGCAGGCGCGGCAGGGATTCCGGGCGGAACTGGAGCTGTTGAACAACTCGGATGCGGCTCTGGAAGATGTCCGGGTGGAGTTGGAAGTGACGGATGAGACCGGCGCGATTTCGACGGCGCGATTCGGAATCCTCGCGCCGGAGTTGAGTGATCTGGGCGCGGTGGATGGAACGGGTCGGGTGGATACGGGCAAGACCGGCAAGGCGAGTTGGCTGATCATTCCGGGACCGGATGCGGCGCCGGGACAGGAGGCGTCGTCGCACTTCATCAGTGGGTACATCCTGTATCGGCAGAGCGGGGTGGTGGTGCGGATCCCGATCACGGGGGTGCCGATCCAGGTGCTGCCGATCCCGCAACTGGTGCTGCAATACTTCCATGAACGGGATGTCCGATCGGATGATCCGTTCACGCCGGAGATCGAGCCGAGCATTCCGTATTCGCTGGCGGTGCTGGTGAACAATCGGGGCAGCGGCACGGCGCGTTCGCTGGCGATCACTTCGTCCGAGCCGGAGATCATCGAGAACGAGAAGGGATTGCTGATCGACTTCGACCTGATCGCGACGGAGGTGGCGGGGCAGAACCTGGTGCCGTCGTTGACGGCGGATTTCGGGGATGTGCCGGGCGGCGAGACGCGGGTGGGGCGTTGGCTGTTCCAATCCACCTTGCAGGGTCAGTTCGTCAGCTACAGCGCGACCTTTGAACATCTGGGACCGTTCGAGGGCCGACCGGAACTGGCGTCGGTGCAGGAGGTGTCGATCCATGAACTGATCCATCTGGTGGTGGCGGACCGGGGATTTGCGGATGGCAAACCGGACTTCCTGGTGAACGACATTCCGGACGACGATTTCATGCCGGACACACTGTATCTGAGCGACGGGACTACGAACCGGGTGGAGGTGGTGTGGGATGCGACGGTGGATGCGCCGGCGACACCGGAGGATTTGCAGGTGCAGGTGCGATTCGAGGCGTCGGCGGGCTGGGTGTATGTGCGGTTGGAAGATCCGTCCGGAGGTGATCTTCGGTTGGCACGGGTGTTGAGGTCGGATGGGACGGAATTGTTGGCCGGTGACAACGCCTGGACGACGGATCGGACGTTCATCGCCGGGGGGCGTCGACCGACATATGAACATCGGTTGCACCTGTTCGATCACGTGCCGGGCGGCTTGGTGGAGTACACGGTGTTCTATGTGGTGCCGGAACCGCCGGATCTGATCCCGCCATTGAGCCGGGTGTTGGGCTTGCCGGGGGACAGTCGGGCGCAGTTCCCGGTGCGTTGGTCGGGTGAGGATGCGTCGAGCGGGATCCGGTCGTATGACGTGTGGGTATCGACCGATGGCGGTCCGTTTGTGATCTGGCAGGCCGCCACGCGACAGACGTCGGCGATCTTCACCGGAGTGTTCGGGAGTCAGTATGCGTTTTATTCGGTCGCGCTGGATGAGGCGGGGAACCGCGAGACTGCGCCGTCAACAGCCCAGGCAACAACCCGGGTGACGTTGTTGAATCAGGCTCCGGTTTTTGCCGGTCCGCTGGAGCAGGTCCTGGATGAGGGAACCACGTTGAGGGTGCGTGTGGCCGCCGTGGATGGCGATGTGCCGGGGGACAACATCCGGTACGCACTGCAAGGGATTGCGCCGGCGGGAATGCGGGTGGATGCCGCGACGGGTTGGGTCACGTGGGAGACGGGTGAGGCGACGGGCCCGACGACGGTGGAGGTGGGTGTGGTCGCCACGGATGACGGTGTGCCGGCGTTGTCGGCGACGAACCGGTTGACCGTGGTGGTCCGCGAGGTGAACCAGGCCCCGAGGGTGATGCCGATCTCCGATCAGTCGGTGTCGGAGACCCGCCTGCTGGAGTTGTGGGTGGAGGCGGAGGACGACGATCTCCCGGTGCAGACCCTGTCTTATCGTTGGCTGGAGACACCGCCGCGTGGTGCGGTTCTCGACATGGTGACCGGCGTATTCCAGTGGCGTCCGGATTCGATCCAGGGCCCGAGCACAAACCGCATCCGGATCGGAATCTCCGATGGTGTGGCGGAGAGTGAGGTGGGTTTTGTCGTGGTGGTCCGGGATACGGAAGCGGATTTCCGATTGTCCCTGGGCGAGGCCCTGGTGTTTGCCGGCGACAACGGCGCGGTGTCGGTATCGATCCGGTCCGAACTCGAATTGTCGGCCGTTGCGGCGCAATTGACGGTGGTTGGGGAAGGTGTCCAAGGCCTGACCCTGACGGATCTCGCGCCGGTGGTGGGCAATGCCAGTCTGGTGCCGGTATCGGAGACGGTCTATGCCCTCGAGATCCAGGCGGGCCTGGGCGGCAGCCTGCGGTTCGATGGTGTGGTCGGTACGATCCGGTTCGGGTCGGATCCGGCCGCCACCTCGGACTTTGTGCGGTTGGTTTTGGGCGACGGTTTCGGGTGGGTGGGTGAAGCGCCGGTGAACCGGGTGGGTCTGGGTTCGGGTCGGGTGATCCTGTTGGGAGATCAGCCGTTGGTGGAGGCGATCCTGGATCGGACGGCGCGGTTGTACGGGCATCCGGGAGTTCGATATCGATTGGAAACGACGGGGCGCTGGGAGGAAGACCCGGTGTGGATGTCCTGGCGCGAGGAGTTGATGGTGCAACCGATGTTGGTGCTGCCGGAAGTGCCGGAAGGCGACCTGTTCCTGCGCGCGGTGGAGGTGCCGTGAGCTGGGTTGGCCGCAGATGCCGCGGATGAAGCGGAAGCCGCAGATGCCGCGGAATGGGAGCGGCGACGTTTGGTCGTTGACCGGGATCGGCGAAGGCAGGGGCCGCTCCCCGGGAGCGCGGACATTCGTGTCCGCACCAAGTGGAGAGGGGATTGAGGTGCGGAATGAACTCTGTGCATCCCGGGGGGCGGTTCCGGCTTCCGGGATCCAGGGTCGATCCAGCTATTTGCCCAGACCCTTGGCAGCGATGTCGTGGCGCCAGTGGGCGCCTTCGAAGTGGATGCGGTCGACGGCCTGATAGGCGCGGTCGCGGGCTTGTTGAAGGGTGGGTCCGAGGGCGGTGATGCCGAGGACCCGACCTCCGGCGGTCACGACCTGACCGGATTGCCGGGCGGTTCCGGCGTGGAAGATGTGGGTGTGGGGCAGGGCGGTGGCCGCGGCGAGGCCGTGGATGGGGATGCCCCTGGTGGACGACGCCGGATAACCGGCCGAGGCCATGACCACGCAGACGGCGGCATCGGGTTTCCAACGGAGTTCCATGCCGGCGAGACGGCCTTCGGCGCTGGCGAGGAGGAGTTCGGCGAGGTCGTTTTCCAACCGGGTGAGATAAACCTGGGTTTCGGGATCCCCGAAGCGGGCGTTGAACTCGAGGACCCGGGGACCATCGGGAGTGAGCATGACGCCGGGATAAAGCAGGCCGCGGAAGTCGATGCCTTCGGCAGCGCAACCCTGGAGCCAGGGGCCGAGGATCTGGCGTCCGACGGACTGGAGGGCGTCATCGGAGAGGAACGGAGCCGGTGAATAGGTGCCCATGCCGCCGGTATTGAGGCCGAGATCGCCGTCGAGGGCGCGTTTGTGGTCCTGGGCGGTGGGGAAGAGCAGGGCGTTGCGGCCGTCGCAGAGGGCGTGCAGGGAGATCTCAACGCCGCTGAGGAGTTCCTGGATCACGATGCGTGAGCCGGCGGAACCGAAGGCGTGTTGGACGAGGATTTCATCGACGGCGCGGTCTGCCTCGGCGGTGGAGTGGGTGAGCAGGACGCCTTTGCCCAGGGCGAGGCCATCGGCCTTGACGGCGCAACGCCCGTCGAGTTCGGCGCAGAATCGTTTGGCGGCGACGGGATCGTTGAACGTGGCGGAACGTGCGGTGGGGATTCCATGACGCAGCATGAAATCCTGGGAGAAGACCTTGGAGGATTCGAACTGGGCGGCCTGTTGGGTGGGGCCCCAGATGGTGAAGCCGGCGGCCTTGAAGCGGTCGACCACGCCGAGGGCGAGCAGGTTGTCGGGCCCGACGACGGTCAGGTCGGGTTTCTCGCGTTCGGCCCAGTCGAGGAGGGCATCGAACTGGTCGGCGGGAATGGGCAGGTTCTGGACGGGTTGACCGTTGAGCAGGGATTCAGAGTCCGTGCCGGCATTGCCGGGGGCGCACCAGAGCCGGGTGACCTGGGGCGACTGGGCGAGTTTCCAGACGAGGGCATGTTCACGACCGCCCGAACCGAGGACGAGGACCTTCATGTTGTGACGGGATTGAACCGGTTTGGCGGGGGCATGCCCAGAGCGGAAGTCGGATGTGGGGAGGGCGCGCAAGGGGATCGGTCCATGGACCGGTGGTTTGTACCCGCCGATGGGGGGAGGCATGGGGACGGCGAGTGGAACTCACCGCTCCGGATGGGAATGGGGACGGCGAGTGGAACTCACCGCTCCGGGAGGGGAATGGGGACGGCGAGTGGAACTCACCGCTCCGGACGGGAATGGGCTCAGGCGATGAGGTCGCGGACGACCTTGCCGTGGACGTCGGTGAGGCGG
>CAZDYB010000201.1:0-7672 GCA_964509045.1 uncultured Akkermansia sp. | reverse complement strand
AGACATCCGCCACAAACTTCGGCGGAGCGACCCCGAAAGTCCGCAATACAAAATCAATCCGATCGTTGATGTCCCCGCACCGCGCAGCCACCGCGTTGCGCATCCCGGTCCGGCGCTTGTACTCGGCGTATCCAATCGCTGAACAAATCGCGTCGGTGTCCGGGTTACGATGTCCAATGACCAGCACTTCACTCATGTCCTTCCCCCGGAATATCCCACCGGACCCCCCGGCTTCAACCGCGGACCCTCCACCCAAGACAACAACCTGCATGAATCCCGAGCCACACTCCACCGCAGACTCCGCGCACCGCCCGGCAACACCCCCACGTCGGAAAGCCAACCCTCAACCACCTGCATCCCTGCGTCAGGGACGTCCCGGCTTCTTGATCGCCTTCCTGGCCTTCGCCGGATCCGGATTGGCCACCTCGTTGGTCGTGTAGGACGAACTCTGTACCCCCGGTTCCCAGACCTTCGGGTTCAGGCTGATCTCCCTGGCAACCCGCATCGAGATCGCCTCGGCATCCTTCGGCGTGTTCACGATGAACGGCCGGATGATCACCACCAATTCGTTCCGTTGCCGGTTCTTGGTATCCCGACGGAAGGGAGCCCCCAATACCGGAATCCGGCTCAGGAACGGCACCCCAGAACGATCAAACGTCTCCTGCTCCTCCACCAACCCTCCCACCACCACCGACTGCTCATGCTGCGCCATGAAGGTGCCGCTCACCGTCCGGGACTGGACCGTGTCCACCGCCTGGCTGCGGAACCCTCCACCCTCCGCCGGCACCGGAATCGTCGCGCCGTTCCTTCGCAACGTGGAGTTCTCCTGCACCAGTCGGATGGTCACCGTCCGATCCGCATTGATGTTCGGGGTCAACAGCAGGGTGGTTCCCACCGGCCGGAACTCGATCTGCGCATTGGCGTTCTGGGCCACCACGCCATTGCCTCCTGTCGGAATCGCCGACCCACCCGTGAATCCCCGCGTAATCGGCACCTCTTCCCCCACAAACACCCGGCTAACCTCGTTGTTCGCCGTCAACAGAACCGGACTCGCAACCCCGTTCAGCCGCCCCTTGCTCTCCAACAATTGCAACCGGGCCCGCACGTTCTGCCCGAGATAACTGAACACCATCGACTGTGCATCAAACCCTGAACCGCCCGGATTGAAATTGGGCGCCCCTCCGCCCGAAACCGAGACCGGCGGAAGGATCTCGCCCTGGTTGAATCCTCCATTCAACGCGCCATCACCCACCCCCTTCAGGAACGAGTAGTCAAAAGCCGAGGTGAAATCATCGCCCAACGCCACCCGCAGTACCCGCACATCCAAAAGCACCATCGACTGCGGGACGTCCAGCTTCTCCACCAGATTCCGGATGTCCTTCAATGCCCCTTCGTCCGCCGTCCGCACCAACAGCTTGTTCTGCCGCCCCACCACGGTCACATGGATCGTCACCCGCCTTCCCAATGCCTGATCCACCCGCTGTGCCGTTGATGTTGTCTCTCCCTGCTCCTCCGCATCGGCCAGGGACTGGACCTGCTCGGCGGTCAGGTTCGGATTCGTAATCTGCTGCACCTGCTGTTGCGGCGCCTGGCGGCGCTGGGACATCGATCCCTGAACGCCCATGCCCATCCCCATCCCTCCCATCATCCCCCCGCCCATCCCCATCCCCATCCCCATCCCACCGCCCATGCCTCCACCGAATCCACCGCCACCCACTGCCCCTCCTCCGCCAAAGCCTCCCCCTCCTCCGCCGCCCTGGGAAGTGTTCATGGCCCCCAATCCCGATGCCCGTTGGTCCAACAGATCAAACCGCATCAACCGCTGCATCAGATCCATCGTCAACTGCTGGTCCATGTCGCCCGAATTCACCTCCACCCGGTCGCCAAACAGGTCCGAGATGGCCCGGGCTATGTCGTTCGCGTTGGGGTAAAGCAGGGTGAAGATTTCCGTCTGTTCCTCACGAAACGACGCCAGATCCTGCCGGAACTCCCCCACCGTGTAGACCCGGACAATCCCAGTCCGCTCGTCCTCGCGCAGCCAAAGTCCATGGGAAGTACAGACGGTCTCCAGAACCGATTCCACCGGGAGATTGACCAGATAGATGGAAACCGGCTTGGAACCGGCCAATGCCGAAGGAGCAATGTTGAGCCCCGTATCCCGCGCCAATGCCCGTGCCACATCCACAAACGGCACCGCAGAAACATCAATCATCCGTACCCGGCGATCCGGCGGTTCCGATTCCTGATAGGCTGCGACCTCGGCCGGAGTCGCATTTGTTCCCATCCCGACAATCTCCAGCCTCAGTGCCCGGCCACCGTTGGCGCTGCTGCCGGCCAGGATCTGCGCAAGGTCCCCGGAGGCCACCGTCGGATCCCGGTAGATCACCCGTTCGGACTGCGCCAACAGCAATCCCGGCCCCAACAGTGCCAGCCCCAACAGACTTCTGGCGTGATTCGAAAGTCGGCACCGGGAAAAGGGGACAGGCATGGGATGATTCGACAAGGGTTGGGTAGGAGAAGTCATTTGGATGAGCCGGCTGCGGCGTAGATCGTCAGGAAGAACGTGATGTACACAAACCCCACCACACCGCCCACAAACACGATGATGGCAGGCTCCACCAGCGCCGAAAGTTGCCGAATGAGGACGGCGAGCTGGCTCTCGTAAAACTTGGCGACCTCGTCCAGAACGTCGTCGAGCCGGCCCGAGGATTCGCCCACCGCAATCATCTGGCCCAGCATGGGCATGAATCCATGGGGATCCGCCAACCCCTCCGCAAGTCCTCCCCCGGCAAACACCCGTTGCCGTGCCCGTGCCACCACCGCAGACAGATGCTTGTTGCTTCCCAACGACTCCATCGTCCGCAATGCGTCCAGGACCGTCACCCCGGATCTCAGGAGGATCCCCAATGCCCGGGAAAACAGGGCCGTCCCCGCCACACGAAGCACCCGGCCAATCAACGGCACCCGCAGCAGCATCCGATCCAGACCGCCACGCAGGGTTGGCATGTTGATCGCCACCACCAACGCCACCAACGACCCACCCGTCACCACCAGCAACCCCACCCCGTTCACCCGGAACCAGGCCGAGACATCCATCAGGAACACGGTCGTGGGAGGAAGCTTCCGACCCAACGCCTTGATGAAGATCTCCAGCTTCGGGATGACATTGAGCACCATGAACAATGAAACCGCGATCGCCGCCAGAAGGACGATGAAGGGATAGGTCAACGCCGTCATGACCTGCTGAACCAGTTGCCGCCGCCGCTCCATCGCCTCCACCGCCCGCACAATCACCACGTCCAGGTTGCCCGTCTGCTCCCCCACGCGCACCAACTGGACGGTCAGGTTGTTGAACACCCGATGCTCCGCCAGGGCTTCCGCAAAGGAACTGCCTTCCTCAATCCGGACCATCACCCGCCTCAGGATCCGCTGGAGCTTCAGCCGATCCGAATGCTCCGCCGCCGTGTGCAACGCATTCAACAGGGTCAAGCCGGACCGAAGCATCACCGCCAACTGCTGCAGGGCCAACTCCACATCCACCGAACGTACCGGCAACCAACCCCTCGGGTTCAACGACTCCGTCAGCCCAACGCCCGTCTCGGCCGCGATCTGGATGTCGAGCACGAGCCAACCGCGAGAGCGCAGCTCAGATGCCAATACCACCGCCGATGCCGCCGACTGCATCCCACGCTGGGTGCGACCTCCTGTATCTCTGGCGGTGAAGGTGAAGGCGGGCATGGGTCACTCCGGGATTCCGATCACCAGGCTGCCACCGCGTTGCGCACTTCCTCGTAACTGGTCATCCCCGAGGCCAGCTTGTTGAGCGCGTCGTCCAGCAAAAGCGGAAGCCCACGCTTCTTCATCTCGGCAAGGATCTCGACCTCCTGGGCACCCCGATTGACAATCTGCGACCAGGATTCGTCCAAAGGCAGAAACTCAAACAATGCCAACCGACCTGCCGTCCCTTTCCCCCCGCAATAAAGGCAGCCACCCCGGGCGTAACTCACCTGCCCGGCGGATTCAGGTCGACCCAATGAGCCCGCTTCTGTCGACGTCAACAGGCCGGGCCGATGACACCGTGCACAAAGCCGACGCACCAGCCGCTGGGCAATGCTCAGGCGCAATGTCGAGGCAATGAGGTATCGCTCAACCCCCATGTCACCCAATCGCGTCACGGCTCCAGCCGCCGTGTTGGTATGCAGCGAACTGAAGACCAGGTGCCCCGTCAGCGAAGCCTTCACTGCAATTCCCGCCGTCTCGCCGTCCCGAATCTCGCCAATCATCACCACGTCCGGGTCATGACGCAGGATGCTTCGCAACGCACCGGCGAACGACGTCTTGTCAGCAGAATCCACCGACACTTGAGCCACACCCTGGATGTCGTACTCCACCGGATCTTCCACCGTGATGATGTTCAACGACTCCAGCTCAAGCAGCCGCCGAATACCGGCATACAGGGTGGTCGACTTGCCGGAACCCGTCGGCCCGGTCAACAGGATCATGCCGTGGGGCTGGGCCAACGCCGCCTCGAAAAGTTGCAGGTGACCCGCGTCCATCCCCAATCGTTCCAACGTGAGGACCCCCGTCTGAAGCCCCAGCAATCGCAGCGTCAGGCGCTCACCCCACTTCGTCGGCAGTGTCGCCGCCCGGATGTCCAATGTCTTGCCATCCCCGTAATTGTGCCGGAAAGCTCCGTCCTGAGGCGCCCGCTTCTCCGAGATGTCCATCTGGGCCAACACCTTGAACCGATTCGTCAGGTTCCCCGCGATCGTCATCGGCAGCTTCTGGATCTCCTCCAGACCGCCATCTACCCGGAATCGAATCCTCAGTGACTCCGGGCCCGGATCAATGTGGACATCCGACGCCTGCCTCAGGACCGCGGAATAGAGGAGGTCGTCCGACAACCCAGCAACATCGATCGGTTCACCATCGGACTGGCGCCCCCCCAACTTCCCCATCGCCGGCGAACTTCCAGCTCCAGGCTTGAGGTTTCCGTAAACCCGGGACAGCGCCCGACGCAGGGAATCCGGATCCGCCGCCACCGGTTCGATCGGGAGTTCAAAGGTCCGCTGGATCGCACCCAGACTGGCGGCATCCCGTACATCCGCACACGCCACATGCACCCGACCCCGCCACTCCACAAATGGCAGCATCTCGCGACGCATCGCCAGGTTGGCCGGTACTCGAAGCGCCAACATGGGGTCAACCCGCACCTCGTCCATCTGCAAGGGCACGGACTGCGTCGCACCCACCAATGCGTTCTCGGGTCGAATGCTCATGACTTGGAAACCGGTCCTGGAGCGGATCGGCGTAGCAATGCCGGATTGCTCTTGAAACGCTGGATGCGCTCCCGAAGCACCGTCGGATTCTTGGTGAAATTGAAGGCGGTCGGCTCGGAAATCATGCCGTCCACCAGCAATCGGGCCAGGTCCTGTTCGAATGTCTGCATCCCATGCATCCCGCCCACCTCCATCGCCGAATAGACCTGGGCACTCCGCGCCGTGGCAATCAGGTTGGCAACCGCCGGGTTCACCAGCAGCACCTCGCTCAACGCCACCCGTCGACGACGCCCATGGGCACCCATCTTCGCCTGCGGCCCATCCGCCAACAACAACTGCTGGGCCACCACAGCCCTCAACACCAGGGCCAACTGGCGCCGTACTCCGTCCTGCTCACCCGCAGGAAACACCGACACCAGACGTTCAATCACCCCAACGCAGTCGCCGGCATGTACCGTCGTGAAAACCAGGTGTCCCGTCTCCGCCGCCGTGATCGCCGTCCGAATGGTGCTGATCTCGCGGATCTCACCCACCAGGATCACGTCCGGATCCTGCCGGAGCGAAGCCACCAGCGCGTCATAGAATGTCCCGCAATCAATCCCAACCTGACGTTGGTTCACCAGCGACTTGGCCGGCGCATGCACATATTCCACCGGATCCTCGATCGTGATGATGTGGGCGTTGTAGGTTCGATTGATCCGGTCCAGCAGCGCCGCAAGCGTCGTGCTCTTCCCCGCACCCGTCGGTCCAGCCACCACAATCAACCCGTCCGGAAGATCGCAGAGTGAGTAAAGCGATTCCGGCATTCCCAACTCCGCCAAACTCCGGAAACGGTCGTCCAGTCGGCGAAAGGCAACACAGAGCTCATTGGTGCGCCGATACACATTGAAACGGTAACGGACTCCATCGCACGTCACCGCTCCGTCAAGATCTCCAGCCGATTCGAGATGCCGACGATCTCCGTACTGCACCAGTTCCGCCGTGATGGACCGCAACTCGTCGGCCGAAAGCCGATCCTCGCCGCTGACCGGCAACAACTGCCCGGAATTCCGCATCAGCGGATACTGGTCAGGGACCAGGTGGAGATCGGAGGCCTGGGTCTGCACCGTGATGCGCAACAGATTGCGCAGGCGCGGACTCAGCCCCGACTTGCCAGTGCTTATTGCCAGAGTCGGAGTCTCCACGATTTCCCAGGTTGATTGCCTTTGTCGGTCATCTCCAAGGCCACGGGCACCGCCGCAATCTCGGATCGGGAAAGCTCCTCCAATGCGTCCAGCATGCTGAGGAAACCACCCTGGAGGCGCACCTCCCACAGCACCGGATACCGGGCTGGACCCAGGGTCGCACGAGCCCGGCTTTCCAACTGCTGCAAGGCAGGAGTCAGAGCAGACGCGTTGGTCAGCATCGACTGCTCCTGCAAAAGCAAACCGTGCCGGGACCAAAGTCCGGACAGGTGATCATTCCCCATCAATCGGTCCGTCACATTGGTCCAGGATGATGTCAGCCTTCCCAACTCTTCCCGCAACGGCTGGATCTCAGCCTGCGCCTTCTCCAACTCACGCGTCAGGAAAACTCCCCTCACCCGCTCCGCATCCAGATCAACACTCCTCGGCGCCCGTTCCTCCGCCACGCGGACCTGGGTCGTCAGTGCCTTCACCCGCTGGATCGGCGCCTTGGTGAACGCCCATGCATAGATGATCAGGATGAACAATCCCGGAAGGACCACGAGCAGGACCTTGTCCCGTCGTGTGATGTTGATGCCGCCACTGGTTCCCATGGGTCTTGAGGTTGATGCCGTCCGTCAGGGAGTCCCGGTTGCATCGGCTCCTGGAGTCGTCGTCAATGCCGTCGCGTCCCGCAACACCCCTCCCGCTGTCGCCTCGGGAACCCCGTTTGTACCTCCAGCCGGAACGGGTTCCGGCAAGACCACCCGAAGAGACCAGTCCAACTTCCACGGCCCCCCCCCTTCCGTCAGCTCAAGGGCTCGCCGACGCGGAGGTTCTATCCGCCACCCAAATGGCTCGACTGCCGAGGCTATGTTGGTCGCGAAACCAGGGACGTCCGGTGACAGGGAAAGCCCCGTCAGGTGGAGTTCACCCGCGTTCTCATGGATGCTGAGGATCGCCAGATTCGCCGGGGTCGCCCGGGCAAGGGTGCCCAGCAGGACGGCGTGACGACGATGTTCCTTGTCGAGGGTGTCCTTCCAGTATTCACGAAGGTCCCGCAACTCGCGCGACTCGTTGCGGACGGCATCCAGTTGTCCCTGGAGGGAATTCGCATGGGCTGCCAGGGCCGCCATCTCCTTGGCAGGCCGCTCAGCCTCCACCAGGAGCCGTTGCAAAACCTTCTCGCGATGCTGGAGGAAGAAGTAGTGCCCGACACATACAGCCCCA
>CAZDYB010000200.1:2405-7683 GCA_964509045.1 uncultured Akkermansia sp. | reverse complement strand
CAGCCGGGCTCTCAGCCATTCCGCATTCCTTCGAAGGAAGAGGACGGACCGATCAGGGCCCGCCTCCCGACATGTTCGGTCCCGGGTCCCGAAACGGATTCCTCGAAAGGCGCGCGGAAGCAGTCACCGGATCTTCCCAAAACCCTCCCTCCTTCCTGAGGGAAGGTGGAAGAGGCGCCTGGGGATTCGCCGCACCTATAATCCGAACGCCCTCCTCGCTGCCCACCAGCAGGGCTGTGTGTCCCGATCGGGCACCCAACCATCGAACCGAACTGGAAACCGGAATCCGGGTCAGTTCCCGAAGCCCCGGCACACTCCACAGACGGATGCTGTTCGTGCCTCCGCCCGTCGCCATTGTCCGGCCGTCCGCCAGAAAGGCCAGCGCGTGGATCGGGGACGCCTGAGCAACTCCCTCCACCACGAAGGACCTCGCCACGACATCGTATAAGGATACCCCGCCACCCTCATCGCCCAACCCGACATATCGTCCGTCGGGCGAGAACTCCATCACCGTGAATCTCCCCTCCGCATAATGCCACTGGTCACCTGACCCAAAATCGTAGATTCCTGCTCCCCCCGCGGTCATGAATGCCAGGCGTCGACTGTCCGGCGAGATCCGCAGATCCAAGACCTTCCCCTTCGGCCCCCCGATCTCGAGTCCTGTCATGAGATGCAGGACACGAACTCGCCGTTCGGCATCCAGGATGACCAATATGCTTCCATCTCCGGAAATCCGTTCCGTCAGCCCACTTGAAGCGATCCCGGAATGAAACTCCGCCAACTGCCTTCGATCCTCCAAGTCCCAGACCGCTATCCGTCCGTCGCCATGGGACTGCACAATCAGATCGTCAGAAGGCGAAAGCGATACTGGCAACCCTGGGATCCGTATGAGGGAACGATCCACTCCAGACAGATCCTGAACCCAGGTCGTCGCCGCCTCGTTGGAACGGGCGTCCCCCACGGCGACCCAGCGGCCATTGGCCGAGGTGATGACCTCAGTGGGGCCTGATGGACTCAGGTTCGCCGCAATCAGATCCCTGGATTCCAACGCATTCCATGTCCTGCGCTGGAAGGTCCCGTCCCGGGTTGCGAAGTAGATCGTGGGGGGATTCGCGGAGACATGGACCTCAGCCAGATCGGACGGAACCTGATTCACCACAGCCCGGACACCCCAGTCGGGTGCGGTGCGGATCCATGCCGTTCCGGCGGACGGACTGGCATGCACAAGTACATCGCCGCGTTCGCTGAAAGAGAGCCTGCTGGCAGGGTCATCAACAACCGCTTCCTCCAGTTCCAGAACGGATCCTTGATGACGATGGACTCGGAGTACGTGGCACTCGTCCACGTGGGCGAACCGCTCCAGGTTCGGTCCCACTGCAAATCCAACGACGCCGGGTTCCCCTTCCAGCCGGACCTCTGGCCTTTCCCCCTGCCCCAACTGCCACCGCCACCGCCGACCGGTAGGCCCGATCCCCTCCAGGGTCTCATCCGTCAGGAATCCCAAAAGGGTGTTGGGCTCACAAGGAAACCGTGCCAACGGACGGGCTACCGATGCTTCAAGGACGATGACGCTCGCGGCGGGTCCTTCGGGCCCCGTTTCACCCAGCACGGCTGCCAGACGATTGCCAGTCGGACTGCGCCGGACATGAAGGGCTGAGTCCGATACGAGCGTCGAACGGTCCCCGGATCTCAGATTCATCCGATGCACCCCCCGGTCATCGCCCACCCATACGCTCTGGGCTGTCGAGTCCCGCTCAATGGTCCGCACACCAACCGATCCCGGAAGCGGGCAATGCAATTCGGGAGAAGGCGCCTTCGCTGAGACGATCGAGATGCCCGTGGGCGTCGCGACCGCAAAGCATTCCTCTCCGGTCATTGGTGTAAAGGAAAGCACCGGCTCGCCGACACGCCATGTCCGCTGGCCTTCCGATTCTGTCAGCCGACTGCGAAGCCAGAACCACTCCAACCCGAGGATATCCTTCATGCCGGGTGCGTCTCCAATACGGTCCAGCAACGCCAATGCCGCGCCAGTATCCCCCTTGCCCAAAGCCCGATCCGCCAGGACCACATCGGAAACATACTGGTCCACAGACTGCTGCCGGAGACGCTCCGCACGCTTCTGAAAATAACTCTCCTGGAGAAGTGCCCCCCTGAACGTAGTCCAACCCGAAAGAACCACAGCGAGAGGTATGGATGCCGCCGCCAACCCAATGCCCATCCCCCTGGACATCCACTGTTTCCTGGGCGGAGGAGGCTCAACCAACTTGGGTATCACCAGGGGTCTACCCAACAAGACCTGCTCGAGATCCAACGCAACGTCGGCCGCGCTCGCGTATCGGTCTGCCGGATCCTTCGCCAGACAGCGCTTTGCTATATACTCAAGATCCTTGGGGACATCGGACCGGACATAGCCAATCGGAAGCGGATCCGTGGTGAGCACCTTCTGCAAAGTCGCTGAGACGGTGTCGGCAACATAAGGTGCCCTCTGGGTCAAACAATAGTATAGCAGCCCGCCCAACCCGTAGACATCGGCTTGAACGGTCGGCTTGACGTCGGTTGTGGCGATGTTCTCCGGCGGAATATATGCCGGCGAACCCACGATTTCACCGGTCTGGGTTATGCTCGAGTCCTGCCCGATGATGCGGGCCAGGCCAAAATCAACCACCCATGGTTGCCCGGACTCATCGACCAGGATGTTCGATGGCTTCAAGTCCCGATGCAGCACACCCTTCTCGTGCGCATAATGAATCGCCTCGGCCACAGACTTGACCAGATCCATCACCTGGCGGGGACGCATGCGCCGCTCGGCAGCCTTCCTTGACAGGTCCTGCCCCTGCACATAGTCCATCGAGAAGAACACGACCCCCTCCAGATCCCCTATCTCATGAACGGTGACGATATTGGGGTGCTTCAGGCCCGCCGCGACCTTTGCCTCGGACTGAAATCGGACGATCCGGACCGGGTCTGCGGCCAGGATCGGGGGAAGTATCTTGAGGGCCACCTTCCGGTTGAGTGAGATCTGGAGGGCCAGCCAGACGATCCCCATGCCGCCCCTCGCTATCTCTTGGATGAGTTGATAATCACCCAACCGCTTCGGATAAGCGGACTCGGACGGGCCCTGAAACGACCACCCTCCCGGCGTTGGTTCCGATTCCATCGCCGCCACGAGGCATCCCTGACAAGCTCCCACCCCTATGGACGCATTTGCCGATGCACACGGCTCGCCGCACCTCGGACACCGCTGCTGATCCATTTGCTCCATAACACTCAGCCGGATGGGGACTGGTTCTGCCTGGGCCCGAGCCGATGGTGGCAACTCACTTGGTGGCCGTATCGATCCGCGCGGAATGATCAGGCGCCATTGTGTTGGTTCCCACCGTTGCGGAGGATCTTCTGCAGGTACTCCAGTTCGGCATCGATCTCCTCAACATTCCCAGGATCGGGCAACGTTCCCGCCACGGCATCCCGGACCCTTTGTCGGAAACGAAGTCGGAGGCGATGGACCGCGACCTTGAAGGCACCCTCTGACAGGCCCAGTTTCGCTCCGATGGAAGCGTACCCGAAATCGGAGCCATCACCCCATACAAGCTGCCGGATCTGCTCAAACAGATCCCCTTGCCCGGCGCGTTGATAGTCCTGTCCAACGGATTCCAGCGCATTCTCCAAAAGACGTCGGGCCCAACGTCGGTCGTAGATCGTCTCCGGGGTTTCATCGGTGGACGGCTCCCTGACATACATGGCCTCCTCAGGGTCACAGTTGAATGACAGATGCAGTGCACCCGCACCGCGCTTCATTCGATTCGCCTTCCTCCAATCATTCACCAGGAATCTCTTCAGTGAGGTGAGCAGGAAGCTGCGAAAGCGTCCGCGGGCCGGATCCGCGAGACTGATCCGCTTCTCGGAGAGGAGGTGCTCGAAAAAGGATTGGGTCAGGTCCTGGGCATCGTTGGGATTGTTCCCAATCCTTCGGACAAAGGCATACAAAGGCGGCCAGTAAGCCCTGCAGAGCTCCTCGAGGGCGATATCCGCCGCATCCCCTCCATCACTGCCGGCTTTGATGATCAGGCTCCAGTGAGTGGTGGTGAATGGTGAACTCGGTGGCGGCAGGGTATCTGAAGATTCGGGATTCATGAGGCGGGGAAGCAAACGTTCAGGATTTGCCCTGACCCTAGCGTCCGGTTTTTCACTACGCCACTGATGAAGTTTGCAACCTTTTGAAATGGATTGTTTCCAGACGTTCCAGCACGCCAAAACCGGGTTGGAGCCGGGCTTTGCCTGAGATCCCGAACCCTCTAGGCTCCGCACCCAGAATGGCCGGTTCCGATGTAACTCTCACGCCGATGATGGCGCAGTATCGCCGCATCAAATCAGGGCTTCCCAGGGATGCCCTCCTGTTCTTCCGGCTGGGTGACTTCTACGAACTCTTCTTTGAGGATGCCCAAGAGGGCTCCCGGTTGTTGAATGTCTCGCTGACCCAACGGAACGGAATCCCAATGTGTGGGATTCCCTACCACGCGGCCAATTCCTACATCGGAAGGATCCTGAAAGCCGGGCGAAAGGTGGCAATCTGCGATCAGACCGAGGAAGCCAGGCCCGGGAAGCTGGTGGAGCGTCAGGTCACCTCGATCCTTTCACCCGGGACCCATTTTGATGATCGGCTGCTTCAGTCGGATCGAAACAACTTCCTTGCAGGCGCGGTCCAGGTGGGATCCCGCATTGGTCTGGCTGTCATTGATCTGACCACAGGTGATTTCCGGGTGACAGAGTTGGCGGATATCCGACAGCTGCAGGGTGAGTTGGCACGACTGCGCCCGGCCGAGTTGATTCTTCCGTCCGAGTCGGACTCATTCCGCAGTCTGGTAACGGGCGAGGCCGGGCAGGAGACCCGACAGCTTGAGGAAGGGGGCATCGTTATAGGTCACGAGGACTGGGCGTTTCTTCCCGAGACCGCCCTTCACGTCCTGCTGGAACATTTCCGTGTCGCCACGCTGGATGGATTCGGGTTGCGGGGACGTCCGGCCGCAATCTGCGCCGCAGGAGCTGTGATCCACTATCTGGGTCAACACCTGCGGCGTGAGCTGGGACATCTGGGTCGCCTGACTGTCTATGAGGTCTCCGGGTTCCTCATTGTGGACACCACCTCAATCCGCAACCTCGAGATCCTGGAACCACTGCACGGCGATGGGTCACGGAACATGACCCTGTTCGGGGCAATGAACCGGACGGTGACTCCGATGGGAGCACGTCGCCTGCGGGACTGGTTGACACAGCCATTGGC
>CAZDYB010000200.1:0-2395 GCA_964509045.1 uncultured Akkermansia sp. | reverse complement strand
CCAGGCGTGGATTGATCTGGGAACGAACCTCGAAACCTTCCGGTCATCGCTCAGGGAGATTCGGGATCTGGAGCGGACCTTGGGAAGATTGAGCCTGGGATCAGGGACAGGACGTGACCTTGGATCATTGCGTCACGCTCTGCGACAGCTTCCCGAGATCAAACGCAGCGTCGGGACGATCGCGGACAAGTCGGACAACCTCCGTCAGTTGACGGATCGAATCCATCCCACCCCGGAGCTGCTGGCATTGTTGGAGACCGCGATCGTGGATGAACCGCCCCTGGCCGTCAAAGAGGGTGGCATCATCCGGGATGCCTTCAGTGCCGATCTGGACGCACTCCGGGCTGCTGCCCGGGGGGGTAAGGACTGGCTGACCAGCCTTCAGGAAGGTGAGGTCCGCAGGACCGGCATCCCCTCGCTCAAGGTGGGCTTCAACTCGGTTTTTGGTTACTATATCGAGGTCACCAAGACCCATCTTGCCAAGGTCCCGGCGGAGTACATCCGCAAACAAACGGTCGCCAGCGGCGAACGATTCATCACCCCGGAGCTGAAGTCGATGGAGCAGAAGATCCTTGGGGCTCAGGAACGCAGTTCGAAGCTTGAGTACGAGCTGTTCCTCCAGGTTCGTGAATCCGTCCTCCGCGAGCTCCGGATGCTCCAGGATACAGCTTCGGCCCTTGCCGATCTGGATGTTCTGGCCGGGTTTGCCGAAGTCGCGAGGGTCAACGGCCATTGCCGACCCGAGGTATTGGACGAAGGCGTGCTCAGGATCATGGATGGCCGGCATCCGGTTCTGGACCAGTTGCTGACAGGCGAACGTTTTGTGCCCAACGACGTTGAACTCGATGGAGCACGCCAGCAGGTCATGTTGATCACCGGTCCAAACATGGCGGGAAAGAGCACCTATATCCGGCAGACAGCCTTGCTGGTGCTGCTTGCCCACACCGGGGCATTCCTCCCGGCCACTTCAGCCCGGGTGGATCTGGTGGATCGGATCTTTACCCGGATCGGAGCCTCGGACGATCTCGCGCGTGGCCAAAGCACCTTCATGGTGGAGATGAGTGAGACCGCCAACATTCTCAACAACGCCACGCGTCGTTCACTGGTGATCCTCGACGAGATTGGGCGTGGAACGAGCACCTTCGACGGCCTCAGTCTGGCATGGAGCATTGTCGAACACCTGCACCATCAGGTCGGAGCGAAGACCTTGTTTGCGACCCACTATCATGAGCTGACCGAGTTGGGAGGAGTCTGGGGGGCTACTCCCGGCCACCCGGACCAACAGCCCTCCCGTCTGGCAAGGGTCGGGAACCATCATGTGGCCGTAAAGGAGTGGAACGACCAGATCATCTTTCTTCGGAAGGTCCTGCCCGGTGGCACCGACAAGAGTTATGGGATCCAGGTGGCCCGTCTGGCTGGAGTGCCAAAACCGGTCATCGACCGCTCCAAGGAGATCCTGAGGGTGTTGGAAGAGGCCGAACTGAACCTGCAACGGGTTGCAGGCCAGGGGACCAACCCGGAGGGAGGATCCGAATCCAGCCTTCACAGCATGCAGACAGACCCTCCGACCCGACGAAAAAGGTCCGAAAGGGAGCGCCTTCGGACCTTGGGCAATTCGAACCAACTGGACCTTTTCGCCGGAGCCTGAGGCAATCCTCACCTGCAACCCGGAGCGACAGTCTGGGACTGACCCAGGCGTAGACCCAAAGGTTCAGGACTTTGACGACTCGGTGGATTTCTGGGACGTCTTGGCTCCATCAGGAGCCGGTTTGGATCGATAGTGTGATGCGTAGTACCGATTCTGGTAGTAGTGGTAGCTGTAGTAGTAGGAATCGCGGCCTTCGAAATCGATGTCGTTGAGCACCAGTCCCACGATGTGGATTCCTGCGTCCTGGATACGCTGGACGGAGCGGAGGGCGTGTTCGCGACGGATCTTGTTGAACTTCGTGACGAAGATCAGCCCATCGCACATGGCTCCGACCACCAACGGATCGGCAACCGCTGACACCGGCGGGCAATCCAGAATCACCCGGTCATACCGCGAGGAAACCTCCTCAAGGAACTGGAGCATCCGCTTCGAAGAGATCAACTCAGAGGGGTTGCTCGGAGTGGCTCCACAACACACTACATCCATGTTGGGAACATCAGTGGGGTGGATGATCTCATCAATGGAACCAACCCTTTCGGAAAGGTAGGCACTGAGGCCGACCGGGCTTTGAAGCTGGAACGCCTTGTGGACCGAAGGGCGTCGAAGGTCGGCATCCACGAGAAGGGTCTTGAGGCCTGTCTGGGCGGTAACGATGGCAAAATTGGACGCGACCAACGATTTGCCCTCGGACGGGATGGTGGATGACACGCCGATGTTCCGGAGCTTCTCCGCGTTGCGCGCCAGGGA
>CAZDYB010000199.1:0-7737 GCA_964509045.1 uncultured Akkermansia sp. | reverse complement strand
GGTCAACAACCGCAGGCGCGGCAGGATGTCCACGTTGGAGTTGTTCGCCCCGATTCCCTTCACCGTGACTCCGACATAGCGGTCTGATGCGGTCGGCCCGGTGAACAATGTGGAAAGGGCAGGTCGCGGATCGCCTGTGCTGGCGCCCTCGCCCAACAACACGGAGAAGTAACCCTTGTCCACCGTCACCGTCTGTTGCTCGGCCCACAGGAGATTGACACCACCGCTCAGCGTCTCGTGGTTATAGATCTTGAAGATGATGTCATAATTCTTCGGTGCCGAATTGCCCAGTGCAGTCCCGTTGCCATCCACCAGGAATCCCTGGTAGGTCATCCGCTCCGGCGGATTGGCGGTGGCCTGGGCCATCAATGAGGTGGGTGCCGCAGCCAATGCCAGGATGGCCAGTGCGACGGAATATGCCGGCCGCAGCCAGCCACGGGTTTCGGGACGTGTTTTCATGGTATTGGGGGCCAGTGGCACAAATTGTTTTGGGGTCGGAAGACTCATATGCAGGGAGCTGGATCGGTTCGTTCAGGGTACCCGGGTGAGGGTCGGGATCTCAGAGATGCGGTTGAGTTGAAAAATTCCTTTGGAATCAAAGCGTCGGGTGTCGAACGCGCCGCCGGGTCGGGGCAATCCCCTGACCAGAAGGGTCTCCAGATAGTCTCCGGAAAAGGACAATCCAGCCGATATCCGGCTGTTGAAGTCACTCGCCGGCGGCTGGATGCTCAGGGTCAACTGTCGAACGATGGTGAACGACTCGGAGCCCTGGGGCAGTTCGGCGTCGAAGCGGGAGTTCAGGTTGTCGTGATCCGGGTGGTAGGTGTGCAGGAAGGGATTGGACCGCTGATCATCGTACCGGTTCGTCACCGAGGTGGTCACCACCGCCCCCTGCACCAAGGCTCCACTGAAGTCCCAGCCCGGGTTGGCCTCAGACCAAGGCAGATGCGTTGCACTGAGCCGGCGGGCCGCTGAGATCAGTCCGGGGGCCAAGGCAGATTCCTGATTGGCCACCACCGGGTTGGTCCCCGCATTCAGACCGACATAAACCCGTTGCAACAGCGTGGCCGGACCCGTCGCCGGATTGTGGACAATCAGGCGCAGGGGAAAGGCGGTGGGAACCGGAGTGAGGTTGGTGACAACACTCGTGACCACATAGCTGCCATTCGTTGCCACAATGAGTTGGTTCGTTCCACCCCGCAGGTAGGATTGAAGATACTGTCCCACCTCGGTCACCGCCGCAGTCCCAACCCAGAGTCCCGCCTGGGAAGCCTTCGTGGCAGAGACGGCCAAGTCCACCCGGGTATGGCCGAGGGAATCTGTCAGCTGAAGCACTCCCGCCAACAACTCCCCCACCTCGTTGGTCATCGCCGACCGGTCCAGTCCCAGGACCACTTCGACTTCGGATCCGGGTTGACCGTAGGGCTGGAGCAGCCAGGAAAGTGGCGCATTGGTGGGCAGATCGACCACTCCATGGGTCAGGTTGACCGTGTTGAGTTCGCCTCGGACCAAAAGGGGCGGCACCCCGACGATGCCCGGTTGCCCGGTTGGGGGCGTCTCAGACTCAACCAATCGAAGGCTTACCGTCAGGGGACTTCCGGTCTGGTTGCGGAGCCGGAAGCTATAGCTGCTCAGGGATTCCCCGAATGCAGCACGACCGCCTCCCGCCGCAGTGATGTCGAAGGGCCCGAAGTATTGATTGAACACCTCGCCGGCCCGGATCCAGAAGGCCTCACCGCGACGCACCGGGGTGGTCCGGAGTGCGAACAGGCGACCCGGGTTGGTCGGTCCGAACTCACCACCCGGGTAGCGGAAGATCTCACTGAACTGGAGCGTGGGAACATCCGCCAGGAAATCCTCGAACATCGGAGCCCCAGGCGCGACGGTGGGAAATCCGAAGAAATTGAGTCCGGAAGTCGACCACTGGTAGGCCGGGACAACGGGCTGCCCCTTGAGTTCCCAGACATAGTCGGTGGTCGTATAGACCAGATAGGCGGAATTGCCCGTCAAACGATCCAGGGTGGGTGTCCCCACCGCCGACCGCCGCCAGCTCGACCACTGGGATCCGGTGTCCAGCGGTTGCTGGGGAGATTGCACAAACTGCGCTGTTCCCTGGTTTGGGTTCCATCGCCACACCTGCTCGATCGGAGTCAGCACCGGTGCCGAGGCCCCCACCAATTGATCCAGGGTGGCATGGGCGGCATCCACATGCAGGAACACCGCGTTCCAGCCCGACTTCAAGGACAGTGTCTGGGTGACCCACTGGGCACGGGCGGGAAGGGCAAACCCAGCCAGGAGAGACAACAGGAGGAGGGACAGCTTCTTGTTCATGGCTTGCGATAAAAATACCAGGTGGGCTGGGGATTCAGCCGTTGCAGGGCCGCCAACGGAGTGCCGCCAGCCCGCCCGCCAAAAATCAGGAATTCCGATCCGGTCCAATGTCCGGTGCCCTCGCTGCGCGCCAGCGGTGAACCATTGGAAGACAAGGTGCGCCAGAGGCCGGTGGTCGGATTGAACGCTGCGCCCGAAGCCAGCGCTCCGCCGGCACTTTCACCGCCGAAGATCAACATCTCCTCACCGGTCCACACCGCGTGATGCCCGGCACGCGCCGTCGGAGCGCCCAGCGCCGGCAGCGGGGTCCAGACGTTGGACTGGGGATCATACGAGGCGCCGTCCCCGAGTCGCGTGTCACCGGTGCGTCCGCCCCAGACAATCATCCGTTGTCCCGTCCACACCGCGGTGGGACCGGTACGGGCCGAAGGAGCCGAGGAACCGGAAGTGGCTGACCATACTCCCGGAGTACTGCCCCCTGCGACCGGGAGGACGGCACCGGTGGACAGTCCGCCCGACTCGCCCAAACCGCCCCAAACCACGAGACGCGATCCGGTCCAGACCGCCGTGGCTCCCACGCGCGCCACCGGTGCGTCCTGCACCGGAGTGGCTGTCCAGGCCTGGGCGATCGGGTCATAGAGACCGCCATCCGAACGCAAGCCGCCCGGATCACTGCCACCCCACACCAGCATCCGGGCACCGGTCCAGACCGCGACATGGCCCTCACGCAGGTCAGGCGCGTCCAACGCCGGGATGGGCAGCCAGGTCAGCGTTCCCGCCACATAGCGTCCCCCCAACGAAACCCCCGCCCCTACCCCGCCCCAGACCAGCATGCTTTCCCCGGTCCAGACCGCCGTGTGCCCGCTTCGCGCAGTCGGGTCGTCCAGCGTCGAGAGCGCACTCCAAATATTGAGGGCGGGATCATAGATGGCGCCCACACCGGAAACGGCCCCGCCATTCAACGTGCCACCCCAGACGATCAACTGGTTGCCCGTCCAGACGGCGCTATGCCCAAAACGGGCCGCAGGCGCGCCCACCGTTGAACCGTTGCTCCATCCGGGAGCCTCGACGGAAGTGAACTGGGACAACCCCATCCCGATGATTCCGGGATCAGCAGGATCGATGGACACCATCACGACGCCCGCCGGGAGGCTGGCGCCGGCATTGCCTTCCAGGGTGGCAACCCGGTTGGACAGGCTGACCAGGGATGAAGTCAGCGACGTGACGGACGCGGCCAATTCGGTCAATTGGGCAGTCAACGCATTGCTGGTGGTGGTGAGGTCCAGGGTCCGGGCGATACCCGCACTCAACCGGGCATCCGGAAGGGTTCCACTGATCAACTCCCCCGCATTGCCCGATCCAGCAAACGAACGAAGGGCATAGGGAACCACGGCAATCGGCTGACGCGGCGACAGGACTTCAGCGGGATCAGCCGAACCCACTGGCCGGGCCGATATCTGGAGCCACCGATCCGATCCATCAAATGCGGCCGCCCCGAAATCCAACTCGACGGTGAACAGGCCCTGGGAAACAGCGACCGAAGCCTGACTCAACTCCGCTCCAACAGGTGCTCCGTCGGTCAGACTGTCGAAAAGCCGGAAGGTGAGCTCGTAGTTTCCGTTGGCGAGGGATCCGCCATCCACCAACCGCCCCTGATAGATGAAACCGGTGCCGGCCCGCGCGGAATCGATCCCACCGAAAACCACCAGAAGGACCAATCCCACCCCCGCCATCCGTCGCGCAATGCGGGGCACGGAAAGAATCCCGGCAACCGCCGCAATCACCCCAATCCACAAACGCCAGAAATTCATCGGTCAGCGAGGTTCTTTGCAGGGGACCAATTCACGCCATGATCAGCTTCACCAGCTTCACCGCCGTGGTCCGGGAATTCGTCGGAAAACGATCCCACAAAGCACTGGGTCCATAAGCATCTGGATCCCTGCCCTGTTCAAGGCTGGAAAAGATAAATTTGACTTCCGGAGATCAGGGATACGGACCAACCACCACCTGACCATGGTGAATGACCACCACAAACCCCCAGCCGGACTTCAGGCTGGATCCGGCCCAACCTCCCGATCTCAGTTCCCTATTTCAACAAGGTCCCGCCCACCTCTTCCACCGCCTCACGGATCGCTTGCCGGAATGCAGGCATTCCCTCACCAAAGGCCGCCGATATCGGGAGCACCACCGTCTTCCGGATGCGGCGCTTGAACGACTTCAGGTTCGCATCCGAATGGGGTTCATCCATCTTGTTGGCCACCACCAGACGGGGGCGCGTCAACAACTCAGGATCGTAGAGCTCCAACTCTCCCAACAGCTTACGGTAGTCGTCCCATGGCATCCGATTGTCCGTACCGGCCATGTCCAGAAGGATGACCAGCACCTTGCATCGGCGGATGTGTCGGAGGAACTCATGCCCCAGACCCACATTCTCGTGGGCGCCCTCGATCAGGCCGGGGACGTCGCAGACCACCAGGCGGGCGAAATCCGGATATTCAACAATGCCGATCTGCGGGGTGAGCGTCGTGAAGGGATACGCGGCAATCTTGGGGCGGGCATGGGAGATGGCCGCGAGAAGGGTCGATTTGCCCGCGTTGGGATACCCGACCAGGCCGACGTCCGCGATCAACCGCAACTCGAACAGGAAGTGGCCTTCCCGGCCCGGCTCGCCCGGCTGGGCAAACCGGGGTGCCTGATGTCGGCTCGTCGCAAAGTTGCTGTTTCCCAGGCCGCCTCTCCCTCCTTTGCACAGGACAAACCGCTGCCCGTGCTCGGTCAGGTCACAGACCAACTCCCGCTTGGTCGCGTCGAGTGCGTCCTGGGTGGAGTCCGGACTGGAAAGATCAATCTCCATCGCCCTCACCCCACCGCTGGTCCGGATCAGGCCACGGGTCTCGGTCGCAGACGGGATGTTGTTTCCGATGTCGGATCCGGCCTCGGGTTCCTGCTCTTCCTCCTCCACTTCGTCATCCGCTGCATCCTTGGTGAGGGACTTCTTCGCCTTGAGTTCAGGCTGGGGAGTGGTGTCCTTCAGGAGCCAGACCAGGGTTCCACAAGGCACCTTGATGATCATGTCCTTCCCGGCCTTGCCATCCATCCCCTTCCCCATGCCATTCTCACCGTGCTGGGCCAGCATCCGCGGATTGAAGAACTGCTCGATCAGGTTGTTGAGATCGTGACTCGCCTCCAGGATGACGTCGCCTCCCAGCCCTCCATTGCCGCCGGACGGCCCACCCTTGGGAATATAGGCCTCACGTCGGAACGCAACGGCACCACGACCACCGTGACCGGCGCGGGCAAAGACTTTGACTTCGTCGACAAACATGGGAAAGCGGCCTGGTCGCTACCAAGCGTTGGGAAGAGGATGGATACAACCAAACAAAAAGGCGAGGCCAGAGGCCTCGCCTGCATTCAAGTGCGGAACCCGGCTGAATCCCGGGGCCAGGGCCCGATCAGTTCTGGACCGCAGCGGCGGCAACTTCCGGCGCGACGTCCGGAAACACATTCACGCGGCGACCGTTCTTGTCGAACTTCACCTTGCCCTCAACCAGGGCGAACAGGGTCCAGTCACGACCGGTGCCGACGTTGGTACCGGCGAGGAATCGGGAACCGTTCTGCCGGACGATGATGCTGCCCGCGGTGACGAGCTCGCTGCCGAAGCGCTTGACGCCTTGACGCTTGCTGACGCTGTCGCGTCCGTTGCGGGAACTGCCTTGACCTTTCTTGTGAGCCATATTGGGGAAAAGTTGGGTTGAGCGGGGATGCGTTTGAAGACCTGGATCGGTGGAGGAGGGATCAGGCGGTGATCTCGCGGACCTTGACCACGGTGAGCTCCTGGCGATGGCCAACGGTGCGGTGATAGCCCTTACGACGACGGAACTTGAAGGCGATCTTCTTCTTGCCGCGGATGTGCTCGACGACATCCGCCACGACGGTGGCTCCGGCCACAAGCGGGGAACCGATGGTCACCTGACCGTCCTTGCTCACCATCAACACCCTGTCGAAGACGTGGGTGCCGCCGGCTTCACCGGCCAACGATTCCACCTCGAGAACGTCACCTGCAACGACCCGATACTGCTTACCGCCGGTTTCCAGAACTGCGTACATAAATCCTCTTGTCGAAAGGCCCGACACAGAACCAAACGGTGCCTTGGGTGTCAACCGACGATTTTCCCGAATTGACTCACCGCCAGCCCCCGATAGTCTCGCCGTTCCGTTTTCCGGCGTTTTTCCGCCGCATTTCATCAGTTCCACCAGTACACCAGTTATTTGATCGTATGGCTAAAGCTTCGAAGTACGTATACACGTTCGGCAACAAAAAGGCCGAAGGCGACGGTTCCATGAAGGCTCTCCTCGGCGGCAAGGGAGCCAACCTCGCCGAGATGACCCGCATCGGCCTTCCGGTTCCCCCGGGTTTCACCATCACCACCGAGGTCTGCACTTATTTCTACGCCAACAAGCGGACTTATCCCAAGGAACTCCAGGCCCAGATCGAGGGCGGCGTCGCCAACATGGAGAAGATCATGGGCACCCGTTTCGGGGCCAAGACCGGCATGCCCCTGCTCGTTGCCGTCCGCTCCGGCGCCCGCGATTCCATGCCGGGCATGATGGACACCATCCTGAACCTCGGCCTCAACGACGAGACGGTCATCGCCCTTGAGAATGCCACCAAGAACCCGCGCTTCGCCTGGGATTGCTACCGCCGCTTCGTCCAGATGTACGGAGACGTCGTGCTCGGCGTCCAGAAGCGCGAAGGTGAGGATCACGAACCCTTCGAGACCGTCATCCACCAGTTCAAGCATGAGAAGTATCATGCCGACATCGAGGACTCGAAACTGACTGCCGAAGACCAGCAGGAGCTCGTCCGACGCTTCAAGGCCCTCATCAAGGAACGTACCGGGAAGGTGTTCCCCAACAGCCCCTGGGACCAGCTCCGCGGTGCCGCCGGCGCCGTGTTCAGCTCGTGGATGAACGACCGGGCCATCGTCTATCGCCGGAAGTACAACATCCCCGCTGAATGGGGCACCGCCGTCAATGTTCAGGCCATGGTGTTCGGCAACACCGGTGACACCTCCGGCTCCGGCGTGGCCTTCACGCGCAACCCCGCCAACGGCACGAACGAGTTCTACGGCGAATTCCTGGTCAACGCCCAGGGCGAAGACGTGGTCGCCGGTGTCCGGACTCCCGAACCCGTCCTCAAGCTGAAGGACGTGATGCCCAAGAGCTATGCCGAGCTGCTCACGGTTCGGAAGACCCTGGAGAAGCATTTCAAGGACGTTCAGGACGTCGAGTTCACGATCCAGGAAGGCAAGCTGTTCATGCTCCAGACGCGCAATGGCAAGCGCACGGCAGCCGCCGCGCTGAAGTTCGCCGCCGACATGGTCAAGGAGAAGCTCATCGACTGGG
>CAZDYB010000198.1:300-7739 GCA_964509045.1 uncultured Akkermansia sp. | reverse complement strand
GCCCGGGCATGCTCGGTGGAGCCGATTACGGCGGCATCCGGGCTGATTCCTACCATCAGGTGACCCTGCCCGTGAACTGGTTCGGCTGGCTCAATGTCGCGCCAAGGGTGGGCGGTCGCGTGACCTACTACGGCGAACCCGATGGACTCGATTCCATCACCCGCGACGAAACCCGCGCTCTCTTCAACACGGGCGTCGAAATGAACTTCAAGGCGTCGCGCACCTGGGCGTCCACCCGATCACGCTGGTTCGATCTCGAAGGCCTCCGCCATATCATCGAACCCGGTCTCAATTACGTGTTCGTCCCGGATCCAGCCCTCAGCCCCGGCAACCTGCCCCAGTACGATTTCGAGTTCATCACGCCCCGATTGCTTCCCATCGATTTCCCCGATTACAACGCCATCGATTCCATCGACAGCCGCAATGTCATCCGTTGGTCCCTCCGCAACCGACTCCAGACCCGCAGGGCAGGGCAGCCCGACGATGTCCTCAACTGGGCGATCTACACGGATTGGCGACTCAATCCGCGCCCGGGACAGACCACGTTCCCTGAATTGTTCTCCGACATGGACTTCGCCCCGCGACGTTGGGCGTTGTTCACATCCCAGGTCCGATACGACATCAATCAGTCCTTCTGGCGGGAGGCCAACCATCGCCTGACGCTGCAACCCGGTGAACGTTGGGCGATCACCTTTGGACACCGTTACCTGCGAACTGACTTCAACACCTACGGCCTGGGCAACAACCTGCTCTACACCTCGCTCCACTATCGTCTCGATGAAAACTGGGGCTTCCGGACCGTCCACCAGTTCGAGGCACGCGACGGAGTCCTGGAAGAGCAGCACTACACGGTGTATCGCGATCTCCGGTCGATCACCGCCGCGCTGGGAGTGCGATTGCGCGAGAACCGGCAGGGTGTCGATGACTGGGCCATTGTCCTGACGTTCCAGTTGAAGGCGTTCCCACGCTTCAAACTGGGCCAGGATCAGGATGTGCCGGACCGGTTGTTCGGGGGTTGAGCCACTTCAAGCGCTCCAATGATCCGAAGGGGAGCGGCGTCACGACCCGGACTGAAGCCCCGACTGTGCGACAGTGAAGTCAGGGCGCAGGACCAGACGAAGCCAGATCAGGGCCCGCAGGCGGGCCTCCGTAATGAATATAACATTCATTGTAGCAACGCAATGAGGCCTGCAGCAGCCCGCTTCTACGCATCTGGTTTCGACATCGGTCCCACAGGTCTCACCAACCCAACCCAAAACCCACCCATCACCATCCCCAGCGATCCGTAAACGGCCACATCACGAACCACGACTTCCCGATCACCTTCTCCCGCGGCACATCACCCCAGGACCGGCCGTCACTCGAGTTCATCGTGTTGTCCCCAAATCCCAGGTAACAGTTGGTCCGCACCTGGTACACCGCACGTTCATCCGGAAACAGCCTGACCACCATCCGGGCAAACCCGTCCGCCTGTCCCGGTGGCAGGCCTCCAATCCCGGCCCGGTACTGTCCAATCAACGCATCCCGAAACACCGTGCCGTTCACGTGCCCGGAATACTGGCTGTCCGCCGGCGGTCTCGTCGCGTCAAACGCATAAAGCCTCTCAAACCCCGGATCGTTGGTTCCCAATTGCCGGCCATTCACATAGACATGGCGGTCATCACCGATCCGGACCTGCTCACCCCCCATGGCGATGAGGCGCTTGATGTAATGCGTTCCCTGGACCACCGGCGCCGGCATTCCCGAGGACTGGAAGACAAAGTACTCCCCGCGTCTGGGTCTTCGGAAGTTGTACGTGAGCCGCTCAACAAACAGGCGGTCGCCCGAGCGGACCCGGCAACGGATGATCGGCTCGCCGCGCCTGAAGGTTTCCTTGAGCCGGGGGCCACCGCTCTCGGAGACCAGGAAGAGGTGTTTCGCCGGGTTTTCGGGCACCCACGAAACCTTGTAGACCCGATCGCCCACCTGGACATCGATCCGTTTCCCGAATCCGGCCTTGCCGAGTCGGATCTGCTTCACCGGCTCGCTCAGGCCGCGAAGCTCGCCATCCTCCTCCGCAATGACTTCATAATAGGTCGTTCCCTTGACCCACCGTTCCCACCAGGCCCGGGGCCCGGTCGGGAACCTGACCTCGGGATGATCCCGGAGGTCGTCCGAAGTGATGCCGTAATAGGTTGGCTGGGCCGATCCCGTGGGAATCTCCATCGGGGTGGCAAAGAAGGTCTTGAAGGCGAACACCAGGACCGCCGTGCCCAGAAAGCTCTCGAAGTTGTCGCGATAACCCGCATGGGGATAGGGCTTCAACCAGCGATGGGCGAGGTCTTCGAACTCGGCGGAGGCCTTCTTCAGGGCCTCGGCGGTCGTGGCCGGATTCCGCAAGGTGGCCTCATAGGATTCCATGCCATGCGCCAACTCTCCGACATTCTTGGCCGGCAGGATGTCGCGTTGGTGATTGAAATGCTTCCGGACAATGCCGAGGAGTTCCGATCCTTTTCGGAGTCGGCGCAACAGGAGCCAGCGGAAGAAGTACATGGCGACTTGAAGTGAATGGAATCCGGAATGGAAGCGGGCAGCGCGACGGGCGCATGCCCCACGCTCGGTCCTAACTAGTTTTCAGGACCTCGATGAAGGCGTCCTGGGGAATGTCCACGGACCCGATCGCCTTCATGCGCTTCTTACCTTCCTTCTGCTTTTCGAGCAGCTTGCGCTTTCGGCTGATGTCACCGCCATAGCATTTCGCTGTGACGTCCTTGCGGATGGCACTGACGGTTTCGCGGGCGACGAACTTGCCACCAATGGCGGCCTGGATGGCGACCTGGAACTGTTGGCGTGGAATGACTTCCTTGAGCTTGGCGGCCAGTGTCCGGCCCCGTGCTTCAGCCTTGCTCCGGTGAACCAGGCTTGAAAAGGCGTCCATCACCTCGCCATTTACCATCATGTCCAGCTTGACCATGTCGCTCTCCTCATAGCCTTCAGGTTCATAGTCCATGGATCCATAACCCCGGGTGATCGATTTGATGCGGTCATGGAAGTCGATGAGGATCTCGTTCATCGGGATCTTGCAAACCAGCATGACCCGTCGGGTGTCCAAAGTCTCCGTGGTGCGGATCGTGCCGCGCTTCTCAGAGATCAACGACATCATGTCGCCAATGTTCTCGCCCGGACAGATGACGAAGGCCTTCACGATCGGCTCAAACACCGCATCGATATAGGTCACGTCCGGCATGAAGGCCGGATTGTCGATCTCGACTTCCACACCGTCGGTCTTGCGCACCTTGTAGACCACGCTGGGATAGGTGGCGATGATGTCGAGGTCGAACTCGCGTCGGAGCCGTTCCTGGACGATCTCCATGTGGAGCAGTCCAAGGAATCCGCAGCGGAACCCGAAGCCGAGCGCGGCGGAACTCTCGGTCTGGAATGTGAGCGCCGAATCATTGAGCTGTAGCTTGGCGATGCTCTGCTTGAGTTGCTCGAAGTCCGCGGTGTTGATCGGATAGATTCCCGAGAAAACCATCGGATGGATCTCCTGGAACCCGGGCAGTTCCGTCGAGGGATTGCGGGGATCCGTGATGGTATCACCCACCTTGACCTCGCGTGGGGTCTTGATGTTGGCGGTGATGTACCCGGTCTCACCCACCTCCAGCCTTTCGCGGACATAGGGCTTGGGATTGAAGGATCCCACTTCCTTGATCTCCACCGTGCGCCCGGAATGCAGCAGCTTCACCTGCATGCCCGACCTCAGCTCGCCCTGCGTCACCCGGACCAGGATGACCACGCCCTTATAAGTGTCGAAGTAGCTGTCGAAGATCAGGGCCTGGAAAGAATTCGCCCCGGACGGGGTCGGTGCCGGAACCCGGGCCACGATGGCCTCCAGGATCTCTTCGATCCCGATGCCTTCCTTGGCACTGGCGAGGACGGCTTCATCGGCGGAGATGGCGAGGACATCCTCAAGCTGTTGGCGGGCCTGGGGAATGTTGGCGTGGGGCAGGTCGATCTTGTTGATGACCGGGATGATGGTGAGTCCCTGCTTCATCGCCAGGTTGACGTTGGCCACGGTCTGGGCCTCCACGCCCTGGGCGGCATCGACGATGAGCAACGCGCCCTCGCACGCGCTCAACGAACGGGAGACTTCGTAGGCAAAGTCCACGTGGCCCGGGGTGTCGATCAGGTTCAGTTCATAGGTCTCCCCGTTCTTGGCCTTGTAATACATCGTGACCGGATGGGCCTTGATGGTGATCCCCCTCTCCTTCTCCAGATCCATGGCGTCCAGGTGCTGGGCCTCCATGTCCCGGTCCGCCACCGTGCCCGTCCTTTGCAGGAGGCGGTCGGAGAGCGTCGTCTTCCCATGGTCGATATGGGCAATGATGCTGAAATTGCGAATGTGCGCGGCGTCCATCGAACTCGTTTTCCTAAGGCTGCGGGACTCCACACCCACCGGTGTCGATCCCGCTCGAAAGTGGCCGGGAAGATACGTTTCGCACCCGCGTTTGGAAGGGTTTTCTCCGGACGGGTGCATCTTGAATACTGCCCCATGGCTGGAGCCGCGACGTTCGGTCGCCGGAGGTGCGTAGACGGGAAGCTTGCAGGGGACTGGCACCAGACCGTTGACGTTCGTCCGTCCGATTCGTCACTTCCCTCCCAACTGCAGGGTTCCGGCTCAGGATGCGTCCGATCCGGACTTGCCCCCCTGCCCCGCTCCACGTAGGGCAGGGGCATGCCGATCCGTTGCCGCGTCGAACACCTTGGACTCCCCGCCACCGACCCCGCCCTTCTCGCCGAGTGGTATGTCCTCCGGCTCGGCGCCCAGCGTCTCTGGGACAATGGCTCCACCCCCCCCGCCGTCTTCGTCCGCCTTCCAGGCGGACTCATCCTTGAAATCTACGCTGCCACCTCACGCGTTCCTGATACCGGCGTCAATTCAACCGCCGGCTTCCGGCATCTCGCCCTGCGCGTCGATGACCTCGAGGCCGCCCGGGCCGAACTCTTCGCCGATGGCATCGAGACGACGGAACCTGTCCGGCCTGCCGGCGGTGGTGGTCGCGTCCTGTTCTTTCGCGATCCCGAGGGCAATCTCCTCCATCTCGTCGACCGTCCGGCCAGCGCACCACTCGCTCTGATCTGACCGGGTCGCCGGACCGGTTTCGCCTTCGTGCCGGGCGCCGGTTCATGTTTGATCACTCCGTCGTGACGCAACATCCGTTCAAGTCCCAGTTCATTGATCGTCTCCAGGCCGCCATCACCGAGGGCACCTTGGTCCGGTTGAACCTGGGTTCGCCCACCGGTCGGGATCGATCCCTCCGCAATCTCTTCATCCGCCCGGTCCGTCTCCGCAGCCAGCTCCACCTGTCGTTCGTCTACCGCCATGCCACCCGTGACGTCACCAAGAACCACCTGCCGGCCGACGGAGTGGCCCTGATCGCGGAATTGCTGGGTGACGAATTCGCCGATGCCTTCCTGTCCGCCACCACCGGCACCGCTCATCTCAATCTCCGCAAGGGACGCCAGCCCAAGCTCGAACTCGGCGCCGCGGAAGACACCAGCGCACCCGATCTCGATCATGATCACCAGAAGACCCGGACCGTCCGGACCCAGGGCAATCCCTGGCTCCAGGACCTCGGGGTCACCGGTCCCGACGAGAAGGTCCGGCCGGGCATGGAGGCCAAGTACCGTCAGATCCACCGCTTCATCGAGATCGTCTCCCCGCTGCTTCGCGAAGCCCGACTCCCCAACAACCGCCCGGTCTCGGTCGTCGACATGGGCTGCGGCAAGGGTTACCTCACCTTCGCCCTCCACGAACATCTCAAGCGCGCCCTCCCCCACACGGCCCGCGTCCAGGGGATCGAACAACGCGTCGAACTCGCCGATGCCGCCAATCGCGTCGCCGCCAATCATCAGTTCGACAGCCTCCAGTTCCTCACCGGCACCATCGGCTCCACCGTCCTCCAACCCACCGACATCGTGGTCGCACTCCACGCCTGCGACACCGCCACCGATGACGCCCTCGCCAAGGGAATCGAGGCCAACGCCCGCCTCCTCGTCGTCGCTCCCTGTTGTCATCGGGAAGTCGCCAGTCAACTCGTCGCCCCGCCCGTCCTCGCCGATGCCCTCCGCCACGGCATCCTGTTCCAACGTGAGGCCGATTTCGTCACCGACGCCCTCCGCGCCTGCCTTCTCGAATCCGCCGGGTACGAAGCCCGCGTCTTCGAATTCATCTCGCCCGAACACACCGCCAAGAACCTGATGATCTCGGCTGTGAAACGCGATGTCCCCGAACCCGCACGGATCTCTGCCCGCGACAAGGCCGTCGCCCTCGCCGCGTTCTACGGCATCCGCCAACAACGCCTCGCCCATCTCCTCGGCATCCGCCTCGAACCATGAACTTCGACCAGCTCGACTGGCGTATCCTCGACCGGCTCCGCGGACATTTCCTTTCCGGCCGATTTCCCACCGGCGGTTACTGGCTCGGGTCCGATGACCTTGCCCAGTACGATCAGACCTTTGGCGAACGCATTGGATGGAAATGGGATGCCGTCCTCCGCGAACTTGCCGGACTGGGTTGGCAGCCACCGGAAGGGGTCACCCGGGTCATCGATTGGGGCTGCGGCAGTGGTGTGGCCGGCCGGCGGGTGCTGACCGCATTTCGGCAACTTCGGACGCTCGCCCTGCTGGATTCATCCCCGCTCGCCGTCGAGTACAGTCGACGTCGCTCCAGGGATGCCTTTCCCGACGTCACCCCGGATTTCTTCCAGGGCTCCGATGCCACCGGGAGCCTGCTCCTGATCAGTCATGTCTGGAACGAACTGGATCCGGGACAACGCGAAGCCTTGCTGCGCCTGATCTCCACCGCTGCCGCTGTCATCTGGGTGGAACCGGGCACCCACATCGTGGCCCGTGAACTCCAGACGACCCGGGAAACCCTGCGCCCGATGTTCGATATCGTCGCACCCTGCACGCATCGGGCGACCTGCGGTCTGCTGGCCGAGGGAATGGAACGGCACTGGTGCCATCATTTCGCTGATCCACCCCCGGAAGCCTTCACCACCGGCGACTGGGCCCGGTTCGCCGAGCGCGCCGGCATCGATCTCCGCGCCCTGCCCTACAGCTATCTCGTCCTTCAACGTCCCGCGTCGGATCCACAGCCGCCGTCCGATTCAGGATGGGAACGACTCATCGGCCGCGCCCGGATCCACAAGCCGATGGCCCGCGTGTTCAGTTGCGGAGCCGTTGGCGCCCGCGAAATCGAGGTCACCCGACGTCATCTTCCCGACTGGTATCGCGCCCTCAAACGCGAATCCGCCCCGACCCGGGTCCGCTGGATCCGGGAGGGCGACCGGGTGACCGGAGCCGAGCCCATGATCACGCCGCAGCAGGACTGAACCTGCGCCCAAGGCTACAGAATCGAGGCAGAAGGGCTCACAAGCAGACCCAAAGGGATGGGT
>CAZDYB010000198.1:0-290 GCA_964509045.1 uncultured Akkermansia sp. | reverse complement strand
CGGCGTTCCATGTGGAGCCTGTCCCAAACCGCCCAGCTTTTGTAATGACCACATCAACACAGGGAGATTCCAATCTCCGGGACCACGGTGTGATCCTTACGCCGAAGGCGTTTCAGTCGGTAGCCCGGGCGTGAGCGAAGCGACACCCCGGGTCATGCGTTTGAATGGGTTCCTACCCCGGAGGGGTTTGAGAACCCTCTGCAACCCCTCCGAAGTAGATCTCCGCTTTTCATCCTATCCCGGGGTCCGCTTCGCGACCCCGTATTGGCTACCGGTTCCCAAGCCTTCGG
>CAZDYB010000197.1:0-7752 GCA_964509045.1 uncultured Akkermansia sp. | reverse complement strand
TGAAGTTCGAATTTCGGTGATTGAGGGGGATTTTGCCCGTCATGAGCCCTCTTATGGCGTGGGTTTGACAGGTGGCCATCAATGGCTCCGGCACTCCGGGGACAGGCTCCATTTAGCCGCCCCGTTCCAGGGTCAGTTTTCCAAGGCGAGAAAGCGACCGGTCTGGCTGGAGGGATGGGCAGCGACCTGTTCCGGGGTGCCGACCACCACGACCTTGCCCCCGGCTGCGCCGGCGTCGGGACCCAGGTCAATGATCCAGTCCGCCTGGCGGATGACGTCGAGGTTGTGTTCGACCACGACGACGCTGTGGCCCTGGTCGACCATCCGTTGGAAGACGGTGAGGAGGATTCGGATGTCCTCGAAGTGAAGGCCGGTGGTGGGTTCGTCGAACAGGAAGAGGGTGGGGCGTCCGGGGCCCTTGCCGGGGCGGATGGCGGACCACTCGGCGAGGTGGCTGACCAACTTGAGACGCTGGCTTTCGCCGCCGCTGAGGGTGTTGATCGGTTGACCGGCGCGGAGATATCCGAGGCCGACTTCGACGAGCAGCCTGAGCCGTGTGGTGGCGCAGCGGGCGGCGCGGGAATCGGGAAGGGCTGCGAGGAATTCGACGGCCTTCTCCACCGGGGCATCGAGCAGGTCGCCGATGGACCATGCGGGCTGGCCGACGGGTTTGACGGTGACTTCGAGGACGTGTTGCCGGTAGCGGCGCCCGTGGCAGACCGGGCATCGGATGAAGACATCGCTGAGGAACTGCATTTCGATCTTCTCGAAACCCGCGCCGCGGCAGCGTTCGCACTGACCGTTGGAGGAATTGAAACTGAAGGCGCTGGAGTTCATTCCCCGTTCGAGCGCCATCGGGGCCTGCGCGAAGACATCCCGGATGTGATCGAACGCCCCGATGTAGACGGCGGGATTGGAGCGGGGTGTCCGGCCGAGGGATGACTGGTCGACGAGCATCACGCTTCCGAGGTGCTGGGTGCCGTCGAGGTCGGCGGAGGGTTGGCTTGGGCGGGAGTCGGTGTCGGGATCGGTCCCGACTGGATCGGTGGTTTCGGTGGGGGACGATCCGGGGGATCGGAGGCGGGCCTGGAGGAGGGGCAGGAGGATCTCACGGACGAGGGTTGTCTTTCCGGAACCGCTGACCCCGCTGATGCAGACCAGGCGGGACAGCGGAATGTCGACGGCGAGATCCTGAAGGTTGTGCAGGGTGGCGTGCCGGAGTCGGAGTGTGGGTGTGGATTCGGGGGTGTCGTTGAGAAGGACGGGGCGGCGCAGGGGACCGGTGATGTTGCGGCGCCCGGTGAGATAATCGGCGGTGATCGAACCGCGGGCCTTGGCCAGGGCATCGGGCGCCCCCTGGAAGACGATGTGGCCGCCGGTTTCGCCATGGCCCGGGCCGAGATCGACGAGATGATCGGCGGCCCGCATGACGGCGGATTCGTGTTCGACCACCACGACCGTATTGCCGAGGTCGCGCAGGCGTTGGAGGATCCCGATCAGGCGTTGGGTGTCGCGCGGATGAAGGCCTACGCTGGGTTCGTCGAGGACATAGAGGGTGTTGACGAGGCGTGAACCGAGGCAGGTGGTGAGGTTGACCCGCTCGGTTTCGCCACCTGACAGGGTGCGGGTGGGACGATCCAGGGTGAGGTAACCGAGGCCGACTTCGACGAGGTACCCGAGTCGGGCGCGGAGTTCATCGAAAAGGAGGGACAACGGATCGTGCCGGGCCGGGCGATGGTGGCTGGCGAGGGCTTCGAGTTGGGCGAGGGCTTCGGAGACGGGGAGGGAATAGAAGTCGGCGAGGGTGAGGGTGGCGGCGGGTTGACCGGGTTGGGGCGGGACTTCGAGTCGGTGGAGGAGGGAGTCGGAATTGAATCGGCGTCCCTTGCAATCCGGGCAGGTGCGGTAGGAGCGGTAGCGGGAGAGGAGCACGCGGACGTGCATCTTGTAGGCCTTGGATTCGAGCCATTTGAAATAGCCCTTCACCCCGTACCACAGTTTGGGCCAGGAACGCTCCGGATCGGAGGAGTCATATCCATCTTCGCCTTCCATCACCCAGAGTTGGTGTGGGGCGGAGAGGTCACGAAACGGAATGTCCATGGGCACCTTGCGACGGCGAGCCGCGCGGGTGAGGTCGGCCTGACATTGCAAACCCGTGGCGGTCTGCCAGGGGCGGACAACTCCCTGGGCCAGGGTCAGGGAGCGGTCGGGCAGGGCCAGGTCGGGATCGATCCCGATGACCCGGCCGAAGCCCTTGCAGGTGGAGCAGGCTCCGACCGGATTGTTGAAGCTGAAGAGGGCGGTGGTGGGCTCGCGATAATCGATGTCGCATGCCGCGCAATGGTGAGCCGCGCTGAAGGCGCGGACGCCAGAACCGTGGTTAGGGCGGATCCCATTTCGGCCGCGGCCTAATTTATAGGCGGTTTCGAAAGCCTCGTTGAATCGGGCGCGGTGGGTGGGGAGGGGACGGATGCGATCGACGACGACGGTCAGGGACTGGGGTTGAGCGGAGGCGGTGTTGGGACGTGTCGGGGATGGGAGGAGATCCTCGATGCGCAGGACGACGTCGTTGGCGAGGACGCGTTGGAAGCCTTGTTTCTGGAGGAGATCGAGTTGTTCCGACCACGGCAGGCGATCGCTGAGGGGCAGATCGAAGGTGATGAGCACCTCGTGGGCTTTTGGGGAAGGTGGAGGTTCGGCGGTGAGATAGGCGGGGGCGACGTCGCGAAGGCGATCCGGTTCCGGAGGGACGGCGGCGAGTTCGAGGGTTCGTGGAGAGTCAGCGGGATGAAGGTCGCCCTGGATGGCGGCCCAGACGGCCTGGGGTGGTTCGGGGCGGACGGGTTTGCCGCATTGACGGCAGTGGAGTTGGGCGAGGCGGTTCCACAGGGCCTTCATGTGTTCGCAGACCTCGGTCATGGTGCCGACGGTGGAACGGGTGGTGCGGACGGCGTTGCGTTGTTCGATGGCGATGGCCGGGGGGATGTTCTCGATGCGGTCGACGGCCGGCTTGTCCATGCGGTCGAAGAACTGGCGGACGTAGGGGGAGAAGGTCTCGATGTAGCGCCGTTGGCCTTCGGCGTAGAGCGTGTCGAAGGCGAGTGAACTCTTGCCGGAACCGCTGAGGCCGGTGATGACGACGAGACGGCCGAGGGGGAGATCGAGGTCGAAGTTCTTGAGGTTGTTCTGGCGGACCCCGCGCAACCGGATGCAGGCAGGTGACGCCTTTTTCGGCTTCGACATGGCCGGCGAAGGTATGGTGGGGCGTCGGGGTGTCAATGAATCCGGGGGTTTGGAGACCGGGACGGGGATGGGCCGAATTGCTGCAGAACAACGAAGGGATGAAGGGCGCAGAGGCACGGGGAAGCGGAAATGGCGGGTATGGATCAGGCTGGAGCGGTCGCGGGGGCATGGATAGCCTCGGTCTATGGCATTGAGATGGACGGGTGGATGGCAGGTGTGGATTGGGCTGGCGGTGGCGTGGACGGGAGGAGTCGGGATTGAGGTCCGGGGGGAGGGTTTGCCGTCGCGGTTGAAGCTGATGCCGCCGGAATTGCAGTCGGGACAGATCTCGCTGGGTTGGGAGGTGCCGGGAGAGGGATGGACATTCCGGGTGGAGGAAGCGGAACAACCGGGGGCGCCATGGGCCTTGGCACCGGGCGGGGAAACGGGGCTGTCGAGGAACTGGTTGGACAACCGGATGGCGGATGGGGCCTCGCGGATCTTCCGGGTGGTGTCCCGGGCGCCGGTGGTGAATCGCGGGGCCTTGATCTCGGCGGAGCGGACGGCGACGTACAACATCCCCACGTTGACCTTCCTGTTTGCTTTCGGTGGGGTGCCGGTGACGCCCCAGCATGAGGTGGAGGTTTACCGGGTTGTCTATCAGACGGTGGATCCGTGGGGATTGCCGACCCGCGCATCGGCGGCACTGGCGGTTCCCAAGCGGGCAGGACGGACGTGGCCGCTGCTGGCGTATCAGCACGGAACCATCACGGCGGATGCGGAGGCGCCATCGGCGGCATCGAGTACGGAAGGGTTGATTGGAGTGGTGCTGGCTTCGAGCGGCTATGCCTCCGTCCTGGCCGATCTGCTGGGGTTCGGGGAATCCGGAGGGAACCATCCGTATCATCATGCGGCATCGACGGCGACGTCGGTGGTGGATGCGATGAGGGCTGGGCGGACGTGGTGTGGGACGAATGGGGTGTCATTGAATGGTCAGGTGTTTCTGGCGGGATACTCGCAGGGGGGACACGCGACGTTGGCGGTGTTGGAGGAACTGGAGGCGCGGCATGAAGGGGAGTTCCAGGTGACGGCGTGTTCGGCGATGGCCGGGGCGTATGACCTGTCCGGGGTGACGCTGGACGATGCGCTTTCGGATCGGGAACCGCCGAACGGGTACTATTTTGCGTACCTGCTGCAGACACTGGTGGACCTGTACCAGGTGGCGCCGGATCTGGAGTCCATCCTGCGACCGCCGTATTCGGTGGGGATCCCGCCGTTGATGACGCAGCAGGGATGGGGTGGGTTGGTGAACGAGGCGTTGCCGGCGGTGCCGCATCAGGCGTTGCGACCGGAATATCTGCAGGCACTGCGCCTGGATCCGGAACATCCGGTACGACGGGCGCTTCGGGACAACGACGTGACGGGTTTTGTGCCGAAGGCGCCGTTGCGGCTGTATCATTGCAGTGGGGATCAGGATGTGTTGCCGGTGAACACGACGGTGGCACGGGACCGGTTCGTGGGGGCTGGGGCGACTCAGGTCGAGGCCATTGATCCACAGAGCGGGGCGAGTCACACGGACTGTGTCCAACCTGCATTGTTGGCGACGAAGGCATGGTTTGATTCGTTGAAACAGTAGGGAAAGCGGGAGGATCCTGGATGGGTACGGCGGGGCACTGGGGCAATTCCGCGCTAGGCAAGGGAAAGGTTTTCGACCAGTTTCCGCGCCGTGCCAAAAGCCGCCCAAGCCTCCGGGGCAGGCGGTCAGGAACCGCTGCCATTCGAGGAGGCCGTCAAGAAACTGGAGTCCATCGTGGATGCGATGGAATCCGAAGAATTACCCCTTGAGACCCTCTTGAAGCGGTTTGAGGAAGGGACCCGCCTGTTGCGATCGTGTCAGGAACGTTTGGCAGAGGCGGAAGTCCGGGTGCAGCGGTTGGAAAAGGATTTGGCGGGCGATGTTGTCGCCCGGCCGTTTGATCCGGGCACTGCGGATCGCGACATTGAAACAGCATGAGCCGTTATCTCGACATGGTTGATTCCCCGTCACACGTGAAGAAACTCACGTTGGAACAACTGAACCATCTGGCGTCGGACATCCGACACGAACTGATCGATGGCCTCGCCACGAACGGGGGACACCTGGGACCCAACCTGGGTGTGGTGGAGTTGACCATCGCCCTTCACCGCTGCTTTGAGACCCCACGCGACAAGTTCGTCTGGGACGTGAGCCATCAGGTGTACGTGCACAAGATCCTGACCGGTCGAAAGGACCGGTTCCGCACCATCCGGACGACGGGAGGATTGAACGGATTTGCCCTGCGGACGGAGAGCGAGCATGACTGTTACGGTGCGGGGCATGCGGGTACGGCGTTGTCGGCGGCACTGGGAATGTGTGCCGCGCGGGACCAGCGGGATTCCGGCGAGCACGTCGTCTGTGTTTTTGGCGACGCGGCGTTGACCAACGGCATTTCGTTCGAGGCGATGAACAACATTGCCTGCACCACGAAACGCTTCATCGGCATCCTGAACGACAATGAATGGAGCATCGCCAAGAACGTGGGGGCGATTGCCACGTACCTGGGCAAGTTGACCACGAGCCCGCGCTACAACCGGTTGGCCAAGGATTTCACGGCGTGGTTGAAGAAGCTGCCCAAGGGTGACCTGGTCTCGATGTTGGGCGCGAAGGCGGAGGAAGCCATCAAGGGAATCGCCAGCAGCCTGGCGTTGGAGCCGGCGGCCGGGGCGGATTCCGACGGGCGCGGTGGTCATGGCTCGGCGTTGTTGTTCGAGGAGTTCGGGATCCGTTATCTGGGCCCGATCGACGGACACAATCTCCCGATGCTGATCTCCACGCTGGAGTTCGCAAAGACCTGCACGGAGCCGGTGGTCATCCATGTGTTGACCCAGAAGGGGCGTGGATTCGAAGCGGCGTTGAAGTTCCCGGAGAAGTTCCACGGCCTGGGGCCGTACGATGTCCAGAGTGGTCAACCGGCTGGATCCAAGGTTGGAACGCCACCGATGTGGCAGGAGGTTTTCGGGCGCACCATGGTGAGACTTGCCAGCCAGAACAAACAGGTGGTTGGCATCACGGCGGCCATGCCCAGCGGCACGAGCCTCAAGTTGCTGGAGCAGGCGTTGCCGGGGCAGTACTACGACGTGGGCATTGCCGAGGAGCATGCGGTGATCTTTGCGGCCGGCATGGCCACCATGGGCTTCCGACCCGTGGTCGCGATCTATTCCACCTTCCTTCAACGGGCTTACGACTGCATCCATCACGACGTCTGCCTCCAGGAATTGCCGGTCATCTTCTGCATGGATCGGGCGGGACTTTCGGCCAATGACGGTCCCACCCATCACGGGCTGTTCGACATCTCGTACCTGCGATGCCTTCCGAATGTGATCGGGATGGCGCCCAAGGATGAGGACGAGCTTCAGGACATGATGTTCTCGGCGACCCTGCAGTCGAAGCCGACCTTCATCCGGTACCCGCGAGGCAATGCGGAAGGAGTTCCCATCAAGGAGATCCCGGCCGTATTGGAGATGGGCAAGGCCGAGGTGATCCGGAGCTACAGCAACAACGGGGGGCGCAAGGTGGCCCTGTTCGGGTTGGGCAACATGCTGCGGTTGGCCAGGGAAGCAGCGGTGGAGCTGGAGAAGGACGGGTGCGATGTGGCGATCATCAATCCCCGCTTCTTCAAACCGCTGGATGCCGCGGTCCACAGCTTCTTCGGGACCTCGGCCGAGGTGATTGGAACCCTGGAGGACCATGTGGGGATGGGAGGGTATGGAAGTGCGGTTCTGGAGCTTCTCAGCGAATCAGGCATCGCCACCCCGGTGGTTCGATTGGCGTGGCCGGACGCATTCGTTGAGCACGCTTCCTCGGTGGATTACCTGCGGGAACGCCATGGTCTGACCGTGGTCAGCCTGGTGGAGCGGATCCGCCAGAAGCTGGCTGCATCCGGGGCGGTTCGAAGCCGCCCGGCCGATGCCTTCCACGTGGCTTGAATCTTGTCGGTGCAGTCCGGGAGCGGGGGACAGGTCAGCCTGTCCCCCTTTTGCGTCCGGACCTTGCTGTTCGAGAAGGGAAACCACCGGGGTGAATCGCGAGCAGTCGGAATGCTTCCGACGTGGCGGCGATCCGCAGTTCGAGGGTTCGGTGATTCCCGGCGGTTGATCCGGCTTGAGGGTGTCATCCTGCCCGCAATGGGCGGTTTGAGAGAGACAGAGTGACGCGGGGTTGGTCGCGGCCGAGCGAAAAGGGCCCGGGTCATCCGGGTGATCCGTGCCGCCCTGATGTCCGTGCCGGTGAGTGGATCGCAGGGTTCCGGGGCGGGCGATTCGACGATTCGTCCATGAACAGTGCGGGTTGTTCCATGGTCGGAGGCTGTGTGACGCGAGTGGGGTAACCAGGTCAGACCAACGGTGTAGGAGTTGTCAACGGTCTGGCATCAAGCCTGCAACCGAAACCCAGCGGTAACGGAGGACCGGAAGGAATCAAACCGATGAAGCCAAAGACAAATTCAACGATTG
>CAZDYB010000196.1:7559-7776 GCA_964509045.1 uncultured Akkermansia sp. | reverse complement strand
GCATCATGACCCGCATGGGGGAAATCGCCTGGCAGGAACTTGGCGATTCCGACGACTTCAACCGCGGCCTCCATTGCCTCCTGGACGTCCATCCCGACCGCCGTCTCATCTGCCATTTCCCCCAGGACAACGTCATCATCTCCGTCGGCTCCGGCTATGGCGGCAATGTCCTCCTCGGCAAGAAATGCCTCGCCCTCCGCATCGGCTCCTACCTCGG
>CAZDYB010000196.1:0-7549 GCA_964509045.1 uncultured Akkermansia sp. | reverse complement strand
CTTCCCCTCCGCCTGCGGCAAGACCAACTTCGCCATGCTCATCCCGCCAGCCACCTACGAAGGCTGGAAGATCTGGACCGTCGGCGATGACATCGCGTGGATGTATCCCGGCGCCGACGGCCAACTCTGGGCCATCAATCCCGAGGCCGGTTACTTCGGCGTCGCTCCCGGCACCAATGGCAGCACCAATCCCAATGCCATGGCCACCATCTCCCGCGACACCATCTTCACCAATGTCGCCCTCAAACCCGATGGCACCGTGTGGTGGGAAGGTCACGATGATCCTCCCCCCGAGGAATGCCTCGATTGGCAGGGTCGCCATTGGACCCCCGATTCACGCGAGAAGGCCGCGCACCCGAACTCGCGTTTCACCGCGCCCATGGCCAACAATCCGTCCCTCGCCCCCGAGGTCGATCACCCCGCCGGCGTCCCCATCTCCGCCATCATCTTCGGCGGACGCCGCGCCTCCACCCTCCCCCTCGTCTGCGAGGGCTTCAACTGGGTCCACGGAGTCTACATGGGCGCCACCATGGGCTCCGAAACCACCGCCGCTGCCGCCGGGGCCGTCGGTCAGGTCCGACGCGACCCCATGGCCATGCTGCCCTTCTGCGGATACAACATGGGCTGGTATTTCCGTCACTGGCTCAACCTCCGGCGTCACGTGAAGCTCCCCCCGCGCATCTTCCAGGTGAACTGGTTCCGCAAGAGCGCCGATGGCCGCTTCCTCTGGCCCGGTTTCGGCGAGAACATGCGCGTCCTCAAATGGATCATCGACCGCGCCCACGGCCGCGTCGGCGCCTGGGAAACTCCCCTCGGCTGGGTCCCACGCACCCAGGACTTCGACCTCGATGGCCTCGAGGACTTCACCGTCGCCGACTTCGAAAACCTCCAGAACATCAACCTCGAGGAATGGCGCCGGGAAGTCCTCTCCCAGGATGAACTCTTCATGAAGATCTATTCCTATCTCCCCAAGGAAATGATCTTCCAACGCGAACTCCTCGTCGCCCGACTCTGACCCCCTCCACCCCAACCCGCTGCCACGATTTCGACGTCGCCATCGTCGGCGGCGGGTTCGCCGGTTCCATCCTCGCCCAGGTCCTTCGCCAGATCGGACGATCCGTCGTCCTCATCGAACGACATCGTCATCCGCGCTGGGTCATCGGCGAATCCTCCACTCCCGTCGCCAACCTGCTGCTCGAACAACTTGCCGACCGCTTCCACCTCCCCAACCTGCGCGCCTTCGCCCGTTGGGGCACCTGGCAGGCAACCCATCCCCACATCCCCTGCGGCCTCAAACGGGGTTTCTCCTTCTATCATCATCCGCCCGGCCAACCCTGGCTGCCCACAACCGGTCACTCCAACGAACTCCTCGTCGCCGCCAGTCCCAACGACTCCATCGCCGACACCCATTGGTTCCGCCCGGACTTCGATTCATACCTCTTCAACGAGGCCATCCGGCTCGGTGCCGCCGCCCATCAGGATGCCGTCCTCGATTCCCCACTCTTCACACCCGCCGGTGTCCATCTCCACGGCTCCACACCCGATGGCCCGCTCCATGTCTCGGCCCGGTTCCTCATCGATGCCTCCGGTCCCCGCGGTTACCTCCATCGACACCTTCAACTCGCCGAGTCTGTCCCCGCCCACTACCCGATGACCGAGGCGGTCCATGGTCACTTCACCGGGGTGCTCCGCTGGGCCGACCTCCATCCGACGGAATCCAACCCGCCATTCCCACCCGATGACGCCGCCCTGCATCACGTGACGGACAACGGTTGGATGTGGGTGCTGCGTTTCAACAACGGAATCTCCAGCGCCGGATTCGCCCGTGTCCGCCAAACCACATCGGATTCAATCCCGGCCTCACCCGACCTCCAATGGCGGCAGTGGCTCGCCGACAAACCTTCTGTCGCCACCGCCTTCGAACACGCCCAACCCGTCCGACCGCTCACCCACATCCCCACCCTTCCCTTCCGCACCTCCAACGCCTCAGGTCCGCGCTGGGCCATGCTGCCTGTCGCTGCCGGATTCGTGGATCCGCTCCTTTCCACGGGATTCCCCCTGACCCTGCTGGGCATCCAACGCCTGGCCTCCCTTTTCGGACAGACCGATGAACCGGATTTCTCGACCTATGGCGAGACCGTCCTCGGCGACCTCGACATCACCTTCGACCTCATCGCCGCGCTGTACCGGGTCATGCCGGACTTCGACGCCTTCCGACACCTGACCATGCTGTACGTCACCGCCGCCATCTTCTCGGAAACCCGCATCCGCCTGGGCCACGCCTCCTCCGATGCCGGATTCCTCCTGCGCCATCATCCGGAGTTCAGGCGTGTCCTCCGGCAATGCATCGACCTCGCCGGCACCACACCGGGCCCGGTTCTTCGACAGGCCATCGAGACCGGCATCGAACCGTTCAACCTCGCCGGACTATGCCAGCCGAAGAAGCGCAACTGGTACCCCTGCGATCTCCAGGAACTGTACGAGGCCGCCCATCGCATTCCCGCCACCCGCTCCCAGATCGATGCCATGCTCCGCGACTGCGGCATGTCCCCGGCGGCGTGAGCCGGGCCGGAACCACCGGACCCAGGAACGGATCGGGGAACCCTTTCTTGGATCCCGTGTGTCCCGGGCTTCATCAACCCACGGAATCTGCGGTTCAACTTCCCCCGGTCATCGGCGTCATCGGCCGACCACCCCGGTTCACCCCCCCGTTCAACGTCCCAACACAAACCCCAGACCAAAACGCACCCACGCCGGTATGGTGAAGAACCCGATCACCGAAGTGGAAACCACGACGCGCACCGCGGTGACTGGATCTCCGCCGTAATGACGGGCGAGGATGATGGGAAACACCGCCGCCGGCATCGACGCCTGGACGACAAGTACCCGCTTCAACTCGACGGATCCGGGCAGGTAACGCGCGGCAAGAAAGAGAAGGATCGGGGTGATGCCGCACCGGGTGAGGCAGGCCATGGACATCAGGCGCCACCCACCGCCGCCGCGCAGTTGGGACGTCGTCTCGGCCAGCGTGGCTCCGATCAGGATCAACCCGAGCGGAAAGCAGCAGGCACCCAGCATCTGGTTGCTGACCCGAAGGATTCCCGGGAGCTGGAATCCGAACAGGTTGAGGATCACCCCGCCCAGGATCGTGACCAGCGGCGGATTGATCAACTTGCGCCATTCCTTCAATCCAGCATGGCCCAATGCCACCAGACTCACCGTCCACATCGCGGTGTCCACCCCGAGATTGTGCAGGAACAACACCCCGGCCGTCTCCGGCGGGAACAACAGCATCACCACCGGCAACGCCGCATACCCATAGTTCTGGATCCCCGCCGCGCAGGTGAACGTCCGACCCACCCGGGCATCCGTCGTCCCCGTGGCCCTGCGCATGAACCGGGAAACCGCCGTGCCCACCAACACCCCGCCGAACCCGAACAACGGCGGCAACAGCAGGTTCTCGGCAGTGCGGAGCGCCGGGTTGTTCAGCACGTTGTCCAGGATCAGGCAGGGCGTCAGGACATTCACCACCACCCGGATCAGACTGTTGTCCGCCTCGGGCGTCAGCCATCGCGCCTTGCGCAGGGCCAACCCCACCGCCACCAGGCAGTACGCCGGCATCACCGCCGAAAACACCGTCCAGAAATCAATCATGACTCATCCCAAGCCACCCAGACTCCGCGTCCCCACCCCAACACCATCCCCTTCACCCTTCCATCAACGGTGCCGTTGCCATCGCCGCACGGAATGCCCGCAACTTGGTCTCGTCGAGCTTTCCTCCCGTCCGCACCTCCTCTCCCACATCCACCCCGTATGGTCGAACCTCCCGGATCGCCTGGACCACGTTCCCGGCATCCAATCGACCCGCCAACAACACCGGAGCAAACGCCTCGTCCCGGATCCGACGACACAGGCTCCAATCCTGCACCTGCCCCGTGCCGAGCGGTATCCGGACCCGCGGCGCCACCGGTCCCGAATCCACCAGCAGCCAGTCGACCACCCGCGACGCCGCCCGCGCATACGGGATCACTTCCGGCCCCGTCACCCGCACCACCTGCGCCAGACCCCCGTCCGGGACACACCGTCGCAATTCCCTCAACACCGGGATCGGCACCGCATCACACAACTGCACGATCCGCGCCCCACTCCGCATCCAGGGTTCGAGAATCGCCTCCACCTCCACCGCCGAGGTCAACAGAAACGTCCCGGTACCCACCGGAACCATCGGCGCCATCATGATGATGTCCTCCTCCGACAACGCCCCAGGACCTGCGGAAGTGGATCCCACGAATCCCAGGGACTGCGCCCCGCACCGGATCGCCAGGGCCGCTTCGGTCGGCGTCTGGATGGAGCACACCTTCAGGATCGGAACCTGGAATCCCGCGGCGGTCATGGCGCTCATTCCCACTCGATCGTTCCCGGCGGTTTGCTGGTGATGTCCAACACCACGCGGTTGATCCCCTGCACCTCATTGGTGATGCGTGTCGAAATCTTCTCCAGGAGTTCATACGGCAGCTTCACCCAGTCCGCCGTCATGCCGTCCTGCGATTCCACCGCGCGCAACGCGATCGTGAAGTCGTAGGTGCGTTCATCCCCCTGCACCCCGACGCTGCGAACCGGCAACAGCACCGCGAAAGTCTGCCAGGTCCGATAATACCAGTCCGCCGCCTTCATCTCTTCCACCACGATGGCGTCCGCCTTGCGCAGGCTCTCGAGCTTGGCCGGGGTCAGTTCACCCAGGCAACGCACGGCAAGGCCGGGTCCGGGAAACGGTTGCCGTTGCACGATCTCCTTCGGCAATCCCAACTCGGTCCCCAACTGCCGCACCTCATCCTTGAACAGGCAACGCAATGGCTCGAGCAACTCGAACTTCATGCTCTTCGGCAATCCTCCCACGTTGTGGTGGCTCTTGATCATCGCCGCCGGATTCCCCGCGATCGGTACCGACTCGATCACGTCCGGATACAGCGTGCCCTGCGCCAGGAACTTCGCCTTGCCCGCACGCCGGGTGGCTTCCTGAAACACATCGATGAACACCTTCCCGATCACCTTCCGCTTCCGCTCCGGATCGGTCACCCCCTTGAGCTTGCGCAGGAACAGGTCCGTCGCGTCCTCGTACTGGAGTCGGATCCTGAAATTCCTGCCGAACACCTCCTGCACCACCTCCGCCTCGCGCGACCGCAACAGGCCGTTGTTGACGAAGATGCACGTCAACTGATCCCCGACCGCCCGGTGGATCAACGCCGCCGCCACACTCGAATCCACCCCACCGCTCAATCCCAGGATCACCCGCTCACCCCCCACCTGGCGCCGGATCTCTTCCGTGGCCTGCTCCACATAGTTCCGCATCGTCCATCCCTTGCCACAGCCGCAGATGCCATGGACGAAGTTCCCCAGCAGATCCCGGCCGCGCGGGGTGTGGACCACCTCCGGATGGAACTGGATCCCGAAGAACCGCTTCGGCCCGTGCTCGATCGCTGCGTAGTCGGAGTTCTCCGTGGTGCCCACCACCACGAACTCCTTCGGCAACCGCGTCAGCTTGTCCCCATGCGAATTCCAGACCTGCAACTGCTTCGGCAACCCCTTGAACAACCCACACTGGGCGTCATTCACCGTCAGGGTGCCCTTGCCATACTCCCGCTTGCTCCCCTTCTCCACCTTGCCCCCCAGGTAATGCGCCAGCACCTGCACCCCATAACAGATCCCCAGCACCGGGATCCCCAGCTTGAAGATCCCCTTGTCCGGCAAGGGCGCATCCTCCGCATACACACTGGACGGCCCACCCGACAGGATCAGGCCCCTGGGTTTCATCGCCGCAATCTCCGACACCGGCGTGTCGAAGCGGACAATGGTGGAGTACACGTTGCACTCGCGGATCCGACGCGCGATCACCTGGGTGTACTGCGAGCCGAAATCAAGGATGACGATCTGTTCCATGGGCCTTCCAAAGTGCCATCCTGTGCCCGCCCCCTCCCCCATTGGAAAGAGCAAAACGGACGCACCCTGCCCTTGGGGCGGCGACGTTCGGTCGCCGGTGGCACCCAGAGGGAAGGACCGCTGCCGAATCAAGCCGTTGCCACCCTCTCATCGCATCCCCTGCCGGCGCCCGAAAAGGCCCCGTTCCCACACGCCCACCTCCCGTGGCACCCTGTCCCCACATGCAGCGTGTCGTCGTCCTGAATGTCGTCGGGCTCACCCGGGGCCTCATCGGTCCCCACACTCCTCATCTCGCCGCGTTCCGGGATCAGGGCCACCTCGCCGTCATCGATCCCACCCTCCCCGCCCTCACCTGCTCAGCCCAGTCCACCTACGTCACCGGCCATCCCCCCTCTTCCCACGGCATCGTCGCCAATGGCTGGTACAACCGCGATCTCGCCGAGGTCCAGTTCTGGAAGCAGTCCAATGCCCTCGTCCAGGGCCCCAAACTCTGGGACGATCTCCGCGCCGCCCTCCCCGGCTTCACCTGCGCCAAGACATTCTGGTGGTACAACATGTATTCCACCGCCGACTGGTCCGTCACACCCCGGCCCATGTATCCGGCCGATGGCCGGAAGTTCTTCGACATCTACGCCTGGCCCTACGAACTGCGCACCCGTCTCAAGGCCGACCTCGGGGACTTCCCTTTCCCCACCTTCTGGGGGACCGCCGCCGGCAACCAATCCCCCCAGGGCACACCCGACGCCGCCTCCGTCTGGATCGCCAACTCCGCCCGCTGGATCGAGGAACATCATCAACCCACCCTCCAACTCGTCTACCTCCCCCACCTCGACTACTCCTTCCAACGGCTCGGACCCAATCATCCCGACATCCCCAACGACCTGCGTCGCATCGATGCCATCGTCGGCGATCTCCTCGCGTTCTTTCGTCAACGCGAGGTCCAGGTCGTCGTCCTCAGCGAATACGGCATCACACCCGTCTCCACCCCCATCCACCTCAACCGTCTCTTCCGCCAACAGGGATGGCTCACCATCAAGGAGGAACTCGGTCGCGAACTCCTCGACGCCGGCCAATCCCAGGTGTTCGCCGTCGCCGACCACCAGATCGCCCATGTCCATGTCCGCGATCCACGCCTCCTCCAACCCGTCCAGCAACTCCTCAACTCCACCCCCGGCGTCGCCCACGTCCTCGATGCCGACGCCAAACGCGTCGCCGGCCTCGATCATCCCCGCGCCGGTGACCTGGTCGCGTTCTCCCGTGAGGATGCCTGGTTCACCTACTATTACTGGCTCGATGACCAACTCGCCCCCGACTTCGCCCGCTGCGTCGATATCCATCGGAAACCCGGCTACGACCCCGTCGAACTCTTCCTCGATCCCACCCTGTCCGCCGTGAAACTCCGCATCGCCTGGCGGTTGCTGAAGAAGAAGCTCGGGTTCCGCATGCTCATGGATGTCATCCCGCTCGACGCCTCGCTGGTCCGAGGTTCCCACGGATGCCGCCCCGCATCACAGGATGACTGGCCGGTGTTGCTCAGCGCCTCGCCCCTGCCCGGGTCTTCCCTGAAAGCCACCGACGTCTACGGAATCCTGCGCCACGCCGTCGCCGGCGA
>CAZDYB010000195.1:921-7865 GCA_964509045.1 uncultured Akkermansia sp. | reverse complement strand
GACGGTGATGTGATCGGGGTGGACACCGGCGAGGGGATCGGCGGGCAGGGGTGGGCAGAAGAGGTAATCCGGTTCGAACTCGCGGATGGATTTCCAGAGGCTGGCGAGGAGGTCGGTGGTGAGGGTGCGACACGCTTCCTCGAAGGGTTCGCCGGAGGGTTTGCGGAGGAGTTCGAACTCGTATTGCCCGATGGCGGCGCTGGCCTGTTGTTCGGCGAGACGGACGGCGGCGGTTTCGGTGCGTGACCTGAAATGGTGACCGGACCGGCCATCGGTACAGACCAGCACGCGGGCCCGGAAACCCTCCGGTGCACGACGTCGGAGCAGTTCAAAGGTACCGGCGGCGACGAACTCGAAGTCGTCGAAGTGGGCATGGACACAGAGGACGCGCATGGATGTGGCGGTGGTTCAACGGCAAGCAGGGGTCCGGGGCAAGGTTTATCTGGGGGGAACCGTTCCCTGGCTGGATCGGCGACAGCCTTTCGCCGGTAGTGCGTGGATGGGAGAGGGAGCGGGGTTATCGGCGGGCTGTTGCTGGATCGGCGGTCTGTCGGCGCAAACCTCTCAGAAGGCCGTGGCGGGGTGCGAAGACCAAGGTGACGAGGAAGATGAGGGTCTGGGTGAGGACGATGCAGGAGCCGGTGGCGGCGTTGATGATGAAACTGATGTAGACACCGAACAGGCTGGAGAAGACGGCGCTGGCGGTCGCAATCCAGAGCATGGTCCCAAAGCGGTCGGTCAGCAGATAGGCAATGCAGCCAGGCGTCACCAACATGGCGATGACCAGAATGATTCCCACGGCCTTGAGCGACACCACGATGGTCACGGCCAGCAACGACAGCAGCAGGTAATTGAGGAGGTCGGTCCGTAATCCCAGGGTCCGGGCCTGCCCGGGATCAAAGCAGAATAGGAGGAGGTCGCGTCGCAGGGTGAGGATGATCGCCAGGGTGAGGCCCGCGACGATGAGGGTGTCGCGGAGGTCGCCGGTTGCGAGACCGAGGATGTTGCCGAAGAGGATGTGGTCGAGGTGGAGATCGCTGGGGACCTTGGTGAAGAGGACGAGGCCGAGGGCGAACAAACCGGTGAAGACGACCCCCATGACGGTGTCTTCCTTCACGCGGCTGTGGTTTTTGATGTAGCCGGTGGCGATGGCACAGAAGAGGCCCGAGCCAATGGCGCCGATGGCCAGGGGGATCCGGAGGGCATAGGCGATGACGATGCCGGGCAGGACGGCGTGGGAGATGGCGTCGCCCATGAGGGACCATCCCTTGAGGACGAGGAAGCAGGAGAGCACGGCGCAGACGGCCCCGACGGCGACGCCCACGATCATCGCCCGGATCATGAAGGAGTACTGGAAGGGTTCGAGCAGGGATTCCATGGGTCAGGTGGCGGGGATGGCACGGCGCCGGGCGCGGGCGGCGAGGAGGCCGTGTTTGGGTCCGAAAACGAGGGCGATGACGAACAGGGCGCTCTGGAGGGTGACGATGCATCCGCCGGTGGAACCGTCGAAGTAATAGCTGGCGTAGGCGCCGACGAGGGAAGAGCCGACGCCCATGGAGACGGCGATTCCGATCATGGGGCCGAAGCGGTCGGTGAGGAGATAGGCGGTGGCGCCGGGGGTGACGAGCATGGCGACGACGAGACAGGCTCCGACGGTCTGGAGGGCGGCGACGGCGGTGGCGGAAAGGAGGGTGAGGAGGGTGTAATGCAGGACGGTGGTGTTGATGCCGAGGGCGCGTGCCTGGTTGGGATCGAAGCAGAAAAGGCGCAGGTCATTCCATTTCAGTCCGAGGATGATCAGGGTGACGACGGAGATGAGGATGACCTGGAGGATGTCGGGATCGGAGATGCCCAGGATGTTGCCGAAGACGATGGAGCGGAGATCGACGCGGGCGGGGAAGAGGGAGATGAGGAGGAGTCCGAGGGCGAAGAACGAGGTGAAGACGACTCCGATGACGGCATCTTCGCGGAGCCGGGTCTTGGCCTTGACGAAGCCCATGCCGACGGCGGCGAGCAGGCCGGTGACAAAGGCGCCGGCGGCGAAGGGCCAGCCCAGTTGATAGGCCATTGCCACGCCGGGAACGACGGAATGGGACAGGGCATCCCCCATGAGCGACCAGCCCTTGAGGGTGATGAAACAGGAGAGGAAGGCGCAGACGGCGCCGACCAGGCTGCTCACGAAGATGGCCTTGAGCATGTACTCGTACTGCAGGGGCAGGAGCAAGGTGTCGATCATGGTTCGTCGTCGGGTTCGGCCCGTTGTTCGACCACACTTTCGCGTCCGGCGCGCTGGCCGTATTCGAGATGCCCACCCTTGCCAAAGACCAGCGGACGTTCCTCGTCGGTGAGCACGGTGACACTCCGGCCGTCGTGTTTCTGGACGGTGGATTCGTCGAAGCGGAAGTGGCGGAGGGTGCCCCCGAAGGCGCGGGACAGGTTGGCTTCGGTATAGATTTCCGTGGTCGGACCGAAGGCGAGGATCGTGCGGTTCACCAACACCACCTGGTCGCAGAACTCGGGCACGGAACCCAGGTTGTGGGTGGAGACCAGGATGATGTGTCCGGCGGACCGGAGTTCGCGCAACAGGTTGATGATCGTGCCCTCGGTCTGGACATCGACGCCGGTGAAGGGTTCATCCAGCAGGATGACCCGGCTGCGCTGGGCGAGGGCGCGTGCGAGGAAGACGCGCTTGCGTTGGCCGCCGCTGAGTTCGCCGATCTGGCGTTCGCGGAACTCCGCCATGCCGACCCGTTCCAGGCTTTCGAGGGCGATCCGGCGATCTTCCGCGCCCGAGATGCGGAGGAAGTTCATGTAGCCGTAACGGCCCATGAGGACGACGTCCCACACGCTGACCGGGAAGCTCCAGTCGACTTCTTCGGACTGGGGGACATAGGCGACGAGATTGCGTTTGAGGGCGGCTCGGACGGGTTCACCGGCGATGAGGACTTCACCGCGCATGGGTTTGACGAACCCCATGATCGCCTTGAAGAGGGTGGATTTGCCGCTGCCATTGACTCCGACCAGGGCGCAGATGCAGCCGGCGTCGAGGTGGAACGTGGCATCCTGAAGGGCGATGTTTCCGTTCGGGTAACCGACGGTCACGTTGTTGACCCGAAGATCCATCGGGACCGGGAGTGGGGTCATGGTTTTGTGAAGCCGTTGACAATGGTCTCGGCGTCCAGTTCCAGGAGCTTCAGGTAGCTGGGCACGGGGCCGTCCGGGCCCGAGAGCGAATCGACATACAGGACACCGCCATAGCGTGCGCCGGTTTCCCTGGCGACCTGGCGCGCAGGTTTGTCGCTGACGGTGCTCTCGCTGAAGATGACCGGGACGCGATGGGACCGGACTTCGTCGATGACCTTTTGCATCTGCTGGGGGGTGCCCTGCTGATCTGCATTCACCGCCCAGATGTAGAGCTCCTTCATTCCAAAATTGCGCGCCAGGTAGGAGAAGGCGCCTTCGCTGGTGACCAACCAGCGTTGTTCGACCGGGATGGTGTCCAGAAGGGTACGCACCTGCTGCTCGATCACGGTGAACTTTTGGGAATACGCCTTCGCATTGGCATTGTAGGTGGCCTCGTTGGCGGGGTCGATCTTCACGAGGGCGCGCCGGATGTTCTCGACGTAGATGACGGCGTTGGCGGGGGACATCCAGGCATGGGGATTGGGTTTGCCGGCATAGGGGCCGGTTCCGATTCCGATGGGTTCGATGCCCTCGGTGAGCACCGCGCTGGGCACGTCCTTGAGGTTTTCGAAGAAACGTTCGAACCAGCGCTCGAGGTTCAGTCCGTTCCACAACACCAGATCCGCCTTCTGCGCCTTCACGATGTCCCGGGGGGTGGGTTCGTAGCCATGGATCTCGGCGCCGGGTTTGGTGAGCGATTCCACGATGGCGGCATCGCCGGCGACGTTCTGGGCCATGTCGGCAATGATGGTGAACGTGGTGACGATGCGTTTTTTCTGCGTTTCAGGTGCCTTGGGTGAGCAACCGGCGATCAGCAGGGGAAACAGCAACAGGAAGGGTAGCCAGGCTGCCAGGCGATGTGCGCAATGGAACGGAGTGGGACGGTCGGAATGGGTGTGGTTGAACATGGATTCGAGTCGGCGGGTGAAAGGGCGGAGCGAGTGGATCGGTCGAAGGGAATCGGGGAGTGGACGAGGGTGGGGCGGGCTGGGCCAGCGACCATGACGACGAGTGGTGAGGACCGGCGGGAGGTGGCGCGTAGCGCGCAATTCATTCTGTAGCTCAGGCTACATATCGTTTCCGGTCGGCGTCAATGTCAACCTCGCGGATCGGAGCAGGAGGTGCCGGTCATGAAACAACGAACTTGCCACTGGCAATGCGGGCGTGGTCATAAAGGGGTCTGTCGTCTGCTGGTTTCCCTGGTCTGATCCGTCCTGTCTTCGGGCGGACCACCTGGAGGACGCCGAGGGCGTTCAACGCAATAGACTCCAGTGAAATCAGATCCGAAACAGGCTGCTGGCGCGGAACGGAAAAAGCGCATGGTGGTGCGTCCTCCGGCGCTTCAGGCAGCCGGGATGAAGCGGACGCGCGAGGAACATGCGACCGAGTTGGCAGAGGACTACGTCGAGGCGATTGCGGATCTGGGGGCGTCGCAGGGTGAAGCGCGTGTGGTGGATCTGGCCCGACGACTTGGGGTGACCCATGTCACGGTGAATCGGACGGTGGCCCGGTTGCGACAGGCTGGATTGGTGACGTCACAACCGTATCGGGCGATCTTCCTCACCGCGGAAGGGCAGGCATTGGCGACCCTGTGCAAGCGTCGGCATGAGATCGTGGTGGCCTTTCTGCTGAGTCTGGGGGTTCCGGAGACGGTGGCGGCGATGGATTCGGAGGGGATCGAGCATCACGTCAGTCCGGAGACGTTGCAGGCGTTTGAACGGTGGCTGAAGCGGGTAGTCCGCTGAGGGGCTGGTTGGTCCGACTCCCCAACCTGCGGAGATTCACCACAGAGGGCACGGAGGACACAGAGCCGGAACACAGCGGAATAGCGCAGCCCAGGTTCAACACTTGACCCCTGGGGGAAGGGGTAAGTGGGGGAGGGTTTTGCCCTTTCAGGGCGTGAAGATGTTTTCGGGAATCAACCCAGCGCATTGCGCCGGGCAGTGGTGTGGATGCTCCTTCGGGGCGTTGAGGGATCAAATGGGGATGGATCCATTGGGCGTGGAATGGCGAGGGGCGCGAATCATCCCGGGAGCGCGGACATTCCTGTCCGCATGGTGAAGGGGCATCGGGTGCGGAATGAATTCCGCGCTCCTGAGGGATGGAGCGGCGAGGGGTCCTCGCCGCCCCGTGGAATGGCTCAGGCGAGGATTTCCTTCACCACCTCTCCATGGACATCGGTGAGCCGGAAGTCGCGGCCCTGGAACCGGTGGGTGAGGCGGAGGTGATCGATGCCGAAGAGGTGGAGGATGGTGGCGTGGAGATCGTGGACATGGACGCGTTTCTCGACGGCGTGGAAGCCGAATTCATCGGTGCGTCCGTGGACGATGCCCGGTTTGATGCCACCGCCGGCCATCCAGATGGTGTAGCCGTGTGGATGATGATCGCGCCCGATCTGATCCGGTTTGAGGGCGCCCTGCATCATGGGGGTGCGCCCGAATTCACCACCCCAGAGGACGAGGGTTTCGTCGAGGAGCCCGCGTTCCTTGAGATCCTGGATGAGGGCGACGGCGGGTTGATCGGTTTCCTTGCAGCGTTTCTTCAGGTCGAACACGAGGTTGCCATCGGGGCCGCCGTGATGATCCCAGCCGCGGTGATAGAGTTGGACGAAGCGGACACCGCGTTCGACGAGGCGACGGGCGAGGAGACAATTGTTGGCGAAGGAAGCCTGGCCGGGCGTGGTGCCGTAGGCGGCGTGGGTGGCGGGTTTTTCGCCGGAGATGTCCATGACCTCGGGCACGCTGGTCTGCATGCGGTACGCCATTTCATAGGCGGCGATCCGGGTCTGGATCTCGGGATCCTGGAGGATGTCATGGCGCATCCGGTTGAGGTCGCCGATGGCGTCGAGGGAATGGCGGCGGCGTTGGGCGCCCATGCCCGGGGGATTGCCGACGAAGAGGACGGGATCGCCCTGGGAGCGGAGGGTGACGCCCTGGTGTTCGGTGGGGAGGAAGCCGCTGCCCCAGGAGGCGTTGGTGAGGGGTTGTCCGACGCCGGTCATGAGGACGACGAAGGCGGGGAGGTCCTTGTTGACGCTGCCGAGCCCGTAGCTGAACCAGGAACCCATGGAAGGGCGCCCGGCAAGTTGGGCGCCGGTGTTCATGAAGAGGGTGGCGGGATCGTGATTGAAGGCCTCCGAATAGAAGCCCTGGACGAAGGCGACGTCGTCGACGATCGAGCGCAGGTGTGGGAGCAGTTCGCTGAGCCAGACGCCGGACTGGCCGTACTGGGCGAAGGAGTAGGGGGAGGCGAGGAGCCGCGCGTTCTTGCCGATCTGGGCGAGGCGGATGTTCTTCACCAGGTCTTCGGGCACCTGTTGACCGTCGCGCTTCTTGAGCTCGGGTTTGGGATCGAAGAGGTCGAGGTGGGATGGGCCGCCGGACTGGAACAGGTAGATGATGTTCTTGGCCTTGGGCGCGAAGTGGGGAATCCCGGCACCGGACGCCGAGGCATCGGCGGCGAAGAGTTTGTCATCGAGCAGGGAGCTGAGGGCGAGGGCGCCCATGCCGGTACCGCATTGCTGGAGGAACCGGCGTCGGGTGGCGAGGAGGGGTGAGGCGTTCATTGGGTGACGGTTTCGTCGAGATTGAAGAGGACGTTGGCGAGCATGAGCCAGGCGGCGAGGCGACGGGCTTCGACGTCGGCGGGACGGGGCGCGGAGCCGACCTCGACCAGTTGGCGGGCGGCGACGGGGTCATTGGAGAATGACCGGGTCTGTTGACGGACAAAGTTGAGGAGACGGTCGTGTTCGGCCGGGGTTG
>CAZDYB010000195.1:0-911 GCA_964509045.1 uncultured Akkermansia sp. | reverse complement strand
GGGTGGGTGGGGAAGCGGCGCTTTACCGGTGGGAAGGGGCAAGGTACTGGTGGGCGATGAGTGATGCGCTGACTGTGAGGATGGATCCGGCTCTGTTGAGTCGGGCTGAGGAGAGGGCGGCCTGTCTTGGGCTGGATCCTGCGGGCTATGTGCAAAGCCTGATCCGGCAAGACCTGGAGAACGCGGAGCCCAGCCATCGGTTTGCCTCTGAAGATCTGGCGGGTGCATTCCAGTTGGGCGGGGTTTCAGCAACCAATCAGCAAACAAGGGAGCGCATGCGGCGGAAGGGGTCCAGGCGTGAAGCCAATAGCTGATACCGGCCTGATCGTTGCGCTGCTGGCCGGCGACGACCCGGCCCATGCATGGGCGGTGGATGCCTTCCGCAGCCGGGGTCCCTTCTACACATGCGAGGCGGTATTGGCCGAGGCGGCAAGCTTCTTCCCCACTCCGCAAGCTGTGCTCACACTTGTGGCCCGAAAGGATCTCGTTGTGGACTTCAGCCTGGGCATCGAATTGGCGCGGGTGCTGGCCTTGGTTGCGAAGTATTCCGACCAATCCATGGACCTGGCCGACGCCTGTGTGGTCCGAATGAGCGAGTTGACCCCTGACTGTTGCGTCTGGACGGTTGATCGCCGGGATCTCACCGCCTACCGACGTCATGGCCGGCAGAGCGTCCCGTGCAATTTCCCGACGTTGAAACCGGGCTGACGTGCGGCCTGTGCCGAGTCGGGCGTGAGGTGGAGGGAACGGATGCATCATTCCTTGGTCAGGGTTTCGTCCAGGTTGAAAAGGACATTGGCGAGCATTGTCCACCCGGCGAGGTGACGTGGATCGGCATTTGAAGGCATCGGCGCGGAGCCGACCTCGACCAGTTGGCGGGCCGCGACGGGGTCAGTGGAGAAGGACTGGGT
>CAZDYB010000194.1:0-7870 GCA_964509045.1 uncultured Akkermansia sp. | reverse complement strand
AACGGGCAATCTGGAAGCCGGAACCGCGATGGGGGATGAAGGTTGATTGCATCGAGTTGAATGGAAGGTGAGGTCAGGCGTCGGCGACGGTCAGTTCACGCGCGAATCGACTTTTTCCGCAGATCATTCCTCCACTTCTTCCCAACTGGAAATCGGCTCAATGAACCCGACGGACAGCATGCAGCATGCGGATCCCCCCAGTCCCGCCCGGCAGGCAGCACTCTTGACGTTGTTGGCCGACGATGATCCCGGTGTATCCGGGCAGATCCGGAGTCGGTTGATCGCCGAGGGGGAAGGCACGGTGCGTTGGTTGTCGGATCACCGATTGCATGATGATCCGGCCATACGACGGCGGGTGCGGGAGGTGTTGGATCACTTTGGAGCGAAGGAGGCGGATCGGGCGTTGGTGTATTTCCTGGGGACCCAGGGAGAGAATCTGGATCTGGAGGAGGGGGTATGGTTGTTCACCCGGACCCAGTTTCCCGAGGCGCCGGTGGCGGCGTACCGGGCGCAGTTGGACGAGTGGGCGATGCGTCTGGGGGAAGACATGGCGGAAGCGAAGACCGGGGCGGCGATGCTGGAGCGGATCAACCGGTTCCTGTTCGTCGAGATGGGGTTCAAGGGGAACGAGAAGCAGTACTACGACCCTTCCAACAGTTACCTGAACCTGGTCATGGACCGGCGGGTGGGGATCCCGATCTCACTGTGTACGGTTTATCTGCTGGTCTGTCGGCGCCTGATGCTTCCGGTGACGGGGATCGGCATGCCGGGCCATTTCCTGTGCCGGTATCAGACCCCGCGCGAGGAGCATTACATCGATGCGTTTCATGGGGGACAACTGCTGTCGCGGATCGATTGCCTGAGGCGGTTGAAGCAATTTGCGGTGGATTACGAGGACACCGTGCTGCAGCCCATCAGCTCGCGTCGGATCCTGCATCGGCTGATCTCGAACCTGCATCTGGTGTACAAGGAACGGCGGGAGCGGGAAGTGGTGGCCCGGTTGGAACGGTACCTGTCGCTGTTGGCACCGTGAGGAGTGCTGGGGGATGGAGGGGAGGGGAGGGGTGGCGGTCGGATTGGTGACGACCCGTAAAACGCTTTGACCCCCGGGGCATGGGTTACCTAGGCTGGCGCGACAGTTTTCGGAATTCATGAGCACCACCTACGTTCCTCTTATCAGCTCCGGCGTTGCCGGTCCCCTGGGCGTCCTGCACCTCCCCCGTCTCTGGCTGAAGGCCTCGCTGGAGGCTGCCGGCAAGTTGGCGGCCGGGTACCCGGGCATTGGCCAGGGCTACGACACCATGGTCATCAACGGTCTGGGTTTGAATGCAGACGAGGTTAAGAAGTTCCTCGTCGAGACCAAGCCGACCTACCCGCAGTTCGAGGCGTGGATCAAGCGCCAGCCGGGAGTCAACCTGTCCCGGGCCAACATCCATGCCCTCAACCTCTCCATCGCCGGGTACATCCACACGGAGGAAGTGCGCAAGGGCATCCTGACAGCCAACAACCTTCCGGACGATGGATCCATCCTTCCGGATGCCATCAACCTGAACAATCTCGACGACTGGAACGAGTTTCATCAGGCCGTCCTGAAGGCTTGATCGAACGGGTTGAAGGAGTCCGTCGGCCCGGTTTCCCGAACTGGGATTGAAGGTGCCGCAGGGACTCCAGCAGCGGCGGTGTCCGCCCAACGGGGGCGGACGCCGCCGCGTTTTGTTGTCGGACTGCATTTGCCTGAAATCCCGCCTTGCAAGTCGCTGGGAATCAAGTATCCCAAACGACCCCGTTGGATGCGTCCGACGGGCCCCCCGACCGGCAAGGCTGGAAGGGACCCGGAGCGGGCACCGTGAGGAAGCGGTGCCGGACCGGATGTGGCGAAAGGATGTGAACGTGAAGTGAGCGAGGTCAAACTGAAGAAGGGCGAGCCCGTGGATAGGGCATTGCGTCGGCTGAAGAAGAAGGTGGACCGCGAAGGCACCCTGAAAGAGGTCCGGAACCACCGGCATTTCGAGAAGCCCAGCGAGAAGCGTCGTCGCCGGATGAAAGTGGCGAAATTCAACGCCATGTTGTCCGCCCGTTATGCGGACGTCTGATCGTGGCATGGGTATCCGGTGAAGGATCCGTCCGGGGATCCTGACCGATAGATCCTGACCGATGCCCCCGGGCGGATTCGTTCGGGCTGCACGGTTGATTCGAGCGGGGCTGGATGTTCTCCTTGTGGGGGCGCCAGCCCCTTTTCCATTTCATGTACTCCTTGTCGACTTGTTGGAATTCGTCGCGACATACCGAAGGTCGCGAGATGTTGCGCGAGATCCGGGATCTGGGTTTCACCCATGCCGAGCTCAGTCATGGGATCCGGATGAGTCTGGTGCCGGGAATCCTTGAGGCGGTGGAGGCGGGGGAGATCCTGATCTCGACGCTGCACAATTTCTGTCCTTTGCCGATGGGCATCAACTATGCCGCGCCGAACCTCTTCAAGTTCAGTTCGGAGGATCGGCGTGAGCGGGAGAGTGCGCGCAAGCATACGCTGAAGACGTTCGAGATGGCGGAGCGGGTGCGTGCGCGGTTGGTGGTGCTGCACACGGGAGCGGCCGACCTGAGCGGGCTGTTCGGGTCCACGGACTACACCGAGAAGCTCGAACAACTGGTCGAGGCCGGGCAACGCGAAAGTCCGAAGTACCAGAAGCTGATGGCGGAGATCGAAGTCCGTCGGGAGAAACGCAAGGCACCTGCGATGAAGCATGCGGCCGACCTGATCCGGGAGTTGGCGGAGGTGGCGGGATCCAAGGGTTTGTTGCTGGGCATCGAGAACCGGGAGGCGGTGGAGGAGATTCCGTTCGATCACGACATCCCGTTCTTCCTCGAGGAGTTGCCTGAGAACGTCCGGTACTGGCACGACTGTGGGCACGCACAGATCAAGGAGAACCTGGGATTCATCGCGCAACACGCCATGCACGTGGAGTCCCTGGCGCCGCGACTGGCGGGGTTCCACGTCCACGATGTGATTCCGCCGGGCAGGGATCATTGTCCGCCGGGATCGGGGATGATCGATTTCAAGGCACTGGCTCCGTTTGTCCGGCCGGATCACATCAAGGTGTTGGAGTTGAATCCGGGGGTGCCGGTGGAAGACGTGCGAACGGGCTACGAATTCCTCCGCTCGGTGTGGGGGCCTGAGTGAGCAGGGAGTCGGGCAAGGTGCAGGCACCGGCTGGGTCCGGGGGCCGGGCGTCGGGCTGGGTCCGTTTGGGGGTGGCGGGTCTCCTGATGGGGATGATCCTCCACATCATCTTCTGCAATGAGGCGCAACTGCACCTGACGACCCATGGTGGGAGCTGGGAGGCGTTGACCCGATGGGAGCAACGACAGTTGGCGTGGTCCCGTGGGCCGGTGGAGTTGTGGCGTACGGTGCGGGGTCTGGAGTTTGTAAACCTGGCGTCGGCGTTGGGGTTGTGCGGATTGCCGGTGGTGCTGGGGGGACTCCGATGGCGTCGGGCGTTGCAGGTCCAGGGATTGAACCTGTCGAGGATGGAGGTGACGCGGGTATCGTTCGTGGCGCATTTCTTCAATGCCTTCCTGTTGGGATCAACCGGTGGGGACGTGGTGAAGGCGTGGTGTGCGGCGCGGTGGACGAAGCACAAGCGTGCCGAGGCGGCCTTGACGGTGGTGATTGATCGGTTGCTGGGGACGCTGTCGTTGTTGTTGTTTGCGGCGGTGATGATCCCGATGGCGTGGGAGGCTTCGCCTGGGGTGGGTTTGTTCGGAGTGTATCGGCGGTATCAGGCGGTGGCATGGCTGGTGGGAGGCATGGCGGTGGTGGCGGCGGTCGGGGTTGGGGTTGCCTTCTACACCCGGCTTTTTTCAGGGGAAGCGCTGGTGGGACAGATGGTGAGGCGATTGCCCCGGGGCGAGAGTCTGCAACGGGCGTTGGAAGCCTGCCGCCTGTTTGGGAGGCATCGACGTTATCTCGCGTGGGCTGCCTTCTACTCGATCCTCATCAACCTTTCCATTGTCGGGACCTTCCTGGCGCTGGCATCGGGCTTGGAGCTCGAAGTGCCGGCGCGGGTGTTGTGGTTTGTGGTTCCGGCGGTGGTCTGTGTGGCCGCCCTCCCCATCACGCCCAGCGGGTTGGGTGTGCGGGAACACCTCTTCGTCTCGCTCCTGGCCATCGATGCCTTTCCCGGGGTGCGACATGGCGAGGCCCTGGCCCTGGCCCTGTTGGGTTATACCGCCAATCTCGCCTGGAGTGCCGTGGGTGGCGTGGTTTATCTCGTGTGGCCCATCGGCAAGGGGAATCCTGAACCCGAGACTTCGGCTTCCGGGACGACCGGTTGAACCAGGGAACGTCTTCCCACCGTCCGGCACGTCGGGGATCCGGCGGAAATCGGAAATGGATTCCGGAGCCATCCCCACCGCAGGATTCGCCGTCAGTCCGTTCCGCACCCGCCATCATGAACCTGCCGCCGACCGTTCCGCGCCGAGCCATCGAGGGAAACTCCGCCGTCCTGCTTCCGTTCCAGGCGGGGGGATCACCGGATCTGGATTCGTATCCGCGACTGCTGGAGGACACCTGGTTGGCTGGCCTGACCCCGGCGGTGAACATGGACACCGGGTACACCAACCTCCTCCGGCCTGAACAACGCCGGGAGATCCTGGATCTGACCCGGCAACTCGCCCGGGGACGCCGATTCATCGCCGGGGCCTTCATCGAGGGCCTGGCCGGGGATCCGGTGGGCCACTATCTGCGCGAGAGTGTCGGGATCACCGAAGCGGGTGGTGTTCCCATCCTCTTTCCCTGCACGGCGACCCAGCGGGTTCCTGGCCCGGACCTGGTCCGGATCTTCCAGCAGGTGGCGGCGGAAATTCCGGAGTTCATCGGATTTGAGCTGGGCGAGATGTTTGTTCCGTTCGGCCGGATCTGGGATCTGGCTACTTTTGAAGCCTTGCTGGACATCCCGGAGCTGACGGGAGCCAAGCACAGTTCGTTGTCGCGGGAACTCGAGTGGCAACGGTTGGCGGTGCGGGACGCGCGACGCCCGGGGTTTCGGGTCCACACCGGGAACGACCTGGCCATCGACATGGTGATGTGGGGTAGCGACTACCTGCTGGGACTTTCGGCGTTCCATGTCGAGGCGTTTGCGGCCCGGGACCGGATGTGGGCGGCGGGGGATGCGCGCTTCCATGAGTTGAACGACTGGCTTCAGTATCTCGGGATGCTCGCCTTCCGGGATCCTGTGCCGGCGTACAAGCACACCTGTGCCCAGTTCCTCCGACTGCGCGGGCGGATTCCAACCGACAACACCCATCCCGCCGCAGTGCGACGTCCGGACACGGACATTCCGTTGCTGGCGGAGATTGCGCGCAAGCTGGACAGCCTGGTTGCCGCGGCTGCCCGTTGATCCGAATCCCGAGTCTTCTGTCGTCATGAACTTTCCCAAGGTTGTCTCCTTCAAGACCGTCGATGATTTCCGCAACCGGCTCGCCGCCCTGGGCCTGCCGGTGCCGGTGGCTGACGGGCCACCCTGGCCGCATCTGCAGCAGCCCATCGAGGCGGGTATCGGCCTGCCGCGACGGTTGGGCAACCGGTTGGCGATCCTCCCGATGGAAGGCTGGGATGGCACTCCGGACGGACATGTCACGGATCTGGTGCGGCGTCGTTGGCAGCGGTTTGGTGAGAGTGGAGCCAAGCTGATCTGGGGAGGGGAAGCGGTGGCGGTCCGACACGATGGCCGGGCCAATCCGCGGCAATTGATGTTGGGCGAAGCCCATGAGGCCGGATTGGCGGGACTGCGCCGGGTGTTGGTTGAGGCCCATGCCCGACGGGGAGGGACCGATGATCTGTGCGTCGGGCTCCAGCTCACCCACAGTGGTCGATGGGCGCGCCCCAACGATCCCAAGCGTCTTGAGCCGCGCATTGCCTATCGACATCCGATCCTCGATGCCCGTGCCGGTGTGGCTGGCGATGGGGCGGTGTTGGGCGATGACGAATTGGGCGATCTGGTCGGGGATTTTGTTGCCGCCGCAGTCCGGGCGCAGCGGGCGGGTTTTGATTTCGTCGATGTGAAGCACTGTCACGGCTACCTCGGGCATGAGTTGTTGAGTGCGGTGGATCGGCCGGGACGTTATGGGGGAAGCCTGGAGAACCGGGCCCGGTTCCTGACCGAGATCGTGGAAGGGATCCGGCGGGATGCGCCGGGATTGGAGATCGGGGTCCGGCTCAGCCTGTTTGATCAGTTGCCCTTCCAGGAAGGTGCGGATGGGGTGGGCGAACCCGTTCCCTGGAAGGGACCGTATCGGTATGCATTTGGCGGGGATCCGGAAGATCCCTCACGGATTGCCTGGGAAGAACCGCTGCGTTTCCTGGGAATGGTGCGGGATCTGGGAATCCGGTTGGTGTGCCTGACGGCGGCCAGTCCCTACTACAATCCGCACCTGCAACGTCCGGCGATGGTGCCGCCGAGCGACGGTTATCTGCCTCCGGAAGATCCTCTGGTGGGTGTGGCGCGACAGATCGGGGCGGTGGCGCGGGTGAAGGAGGCCATGCCGGAGTTGGTGGTGGTGGGTTCGGCCTACAGTTACCTCCAGGAATGGCTGCCGGCGGTGGCCGAAGCCCAGGTTGCCGGTGGACGGGTGGATTGCATCGGACTGGGCCGTTCGGTGCTCAGCTATCCCGACCTGACCCATGACCTGATGGCCGGTCAGGACCTGCAAAGACGTCGGATCTGCCGGACGTTCAGCGAGTGTACGACGGGTCCCCGCAATGGCCTGGTCAGCGGATGCTTTCCCCTCGACGACTTCTACAAGGCGCATCCGGACGCCGCGCGGTTGCGGGAGATTGCCAGGCGGGGCGGGTGAGTCGGGTGGACGTCATGGGTCCCGGGTGCTGGCGCAGGATTGTCGGATCCGGTCGTGACCCTGTCTGCCCGCCGTTCCTGCGGGGGCCCAACCTCCCGGGCGCCGTCCGGGGCAGATCCGGGAAGCCACGAACGCCCCGCCCTTGCATCGGATCAGGCGGCGGAGCCCATCTTCTTGGCTCCCGCCACGATTTCCTTTTTGAACTGACTCCTGAAGGCCCGCATGTCCTTCATGCCCGGATCCGTGTATGCCAGCCGGACAAACATTCCCAGCGCCCTGACAATCGGCCATTCATGCCTGCGTATGTTGTCCTGCTCCACCTTCTCCTGGGAATCACAATAGAGCTGGAACCAAAGCTCGCCGGACAGCTTGCTCTCGGCGAACTGGATCGCATGCCCCATTTCATGGGCGAGAACAACCCAGGAAGGGTACATGCAGCCTTCCTTCGTCACCTTCTCCATCTTGGATGAGTCGGGCGCGAATCCTTCGTCCTTCCAATAGATGGTATTGGTCAGTGGATCGAAGTGTGCGCCGTGCTCCGGTGTCACCTCGGACACGTGGACGGTTGGCAATGTCCGGAAAACCTGGACGAGTTCAGCTCCTGCCGCGTTGGACAACAGGCTGGCAGCGGCCCGGGACACTTGACTGGCGAAGACGCCTTCATCCGTGACTACAAGGTTGCTGATCGGTGTGCTTGGCATGTGGGTATACGGGTTCGATGACTACCGGGCTCGAATTGATAGCCTTCGCCCGGGCGCCAGCAGCGTTGCGGCAAGGGGCAAACCCCATTCCTGACGCAACGGGCCCGTCATCCATGCCGGACCCTCTGCTCCAACGCTGGAATGCAGGGAGGCCGGTAATCCTCGAGCCGCAGTCACGCAATCCGGCAATGGCTTTCGGATGACCAGATACGGCTTCGGTCAGGGCAAAGGCAAGCTCGTGTTGCGAATTGGCAGCCGTTCAGCCGTCCGGGCGCATCCTGACACCACCCCCGAACCGGATGGATGGACGTGCGAAT
>CAZDYB010000193.1:0-7946 GCA_964509045.1 uncultured Akkermansia sp. | reverse complement strand
CCCTTCGGCCGTGCTACGCCACCGTTGACAAACCACATACCCGCAATCTGCGGATAGATGAACTGCCGATTCTAGGTTCAATCCGATTCATGGCGAATGCGGGGCGGCACCCCGCCGTTGTTCCCTGCACCGGCCGTGGAACGGGGATCCGGTTTGACCCCGGAATCGAAGGCATGCCCCCGGGGATCCGGCCAGAAGCCTGATCCGCGAGGCTCTCCACGGTCCCAAAAAAGGGGGTTCCTCCGCCAAACATCGGCATGCATGCCCCGCCCGTTTCATCCAGATTTCCCCCAACGACTCCCCTTGATCACGGTGATCCGTGGAATCCGTCAACGCCTCCTCCGCCATGCCTACCTCATCCACGCGCAAGTCCCGGTCCGGAAACACCACCCGCCGCAAGGCCACCGCGAAATACCAGCCCCCGACGCAATCCCCGCACATCCGCTGGTTTGCCGAACTGGACATCGACGATGTCCCGCAGGTGGGCGGCAAGAATGCGTCGTTGGGAGAGATGATCCGTTCCCTCGGCCAGCTGGGGGTCCAGGTTCCCGATGGCTTCGCCGTCACTGCCGACGGCTATCGGCACTTCCTCCGTTCCACCGGGCTGGATGCCCGGATCCGCGAGATCCTCGCCGGGCTCGACACCCACGACATCGCCAACCTCCGCCAGCGCGGTGCCCAGGTCCGGCAGGCCATCCTCGGGGCGGAACTTCCCGACGATCTCCGATCCGAGATCGAGGCCGCCTACCGGGCCTTCCCCGGATCGGATGGCCATCCCCTCGACGTCGCGGTGCGGAGCAGCGCCACCGCCGAGGATCTTCCCGACGCCAGTGTCGCCGGCCAGCACGAGACCTACCTCAATGTCAGTGGAGTCTCCGCCGTCCTCGATTGCTGTCGCCGCAGCTACGCCTCCCTCTTCACCGACCGCGCCATCTCCTATCGCGTCGACAAGGGCTTCGACCACTTCGACATCGCCCTCAGCATCGGGGTCCAACGCATGGTCCGCTCCGACCTCGCCTCCAGCGGCGTGATGTTCAGCATCGATACCGAAACCGGTTTCAAGGAAGCCGTCCTCATCAATGCCGCCTGGGGCCTCGGCGAGAATGTCGTCCAGGGCACCGTCAATCCCGACGAATTCTGCGTCTTCAAACCCACCCTCAGGACCGGTCACCGGCCCATCCTCCAAAAGGTTCTCGGCAACAAGGAATTCAAGCTCATCTACGACCTCGGCGGCGGTCGCATGGTCCGCAATGTTCCCGTCCCCGCCGGCGACCGCGCCCGATTCTGCATCGATGAAGACGAGATCCTCCAACTCGCCCGCTGGGCTTGCGTCATTGAGGATCATTACTCCGCACGACGCGGCCGACCCACCCCCATGGACATCGAATGGGCCAAGGATGGCCACACCGGCGAACTCTTCATCGTCCAGGCCCGACCCGAGACGGTCCAATCCCGCCAGGCCGCCGGCACCGCCCAAGTCTTCATCCTCAAATCCCGCGGCCCCGTCCTCGTCACCGGCCGCAGTGTCGGCAGTCGCATCGCCACCGGTCGCGTCCGCGTCATTCCCAATGCCCAGGCCATCGCCCGCTTTCAACCCGGCGAAATCCTCGTCACCGACAAGACCGATCCCGACTGGGAACCGATCATGAAGAAGGCCGCCGCCATCGTCACCAATCGCGGCGGTCGCACCTGTCACGCCGCCATCGTCAGTCGCGAACTCGGCGTCCCCGCCCTCGTCGGAACCGAACACGGCACCGACATCCTCAAGGACGGTCAACTGGTCACCGTCTCCTGCGCCGGCGGCGATGTCGGCACGGTCTACGAAGGCGCCCTGCAATTCGAAGTGCGCCAGACCGACTTCACCCAGTCCCGCCGTCCCCGCACCAAGGTCATGATGAATGTCGCCAATCCCGAGGAAGCCTTCTCCCTCGCCGCCATCCCCAATGACGGCGTCGGCCTCGCCCGCGAGGAATTCATCATCAGCAACTCCATCCGCATCCATCCCCTCGCCCTCGTCCACTACGCCGATCTCCCGGAAGGCCCCGCCAAAACCCAGATCGACTCCCTCACCGCCGGTTATGCCGACAAACCCCAGTACTTCGTCGACAAGCTCGCCCAGGGCGTCGCGATGATCGCTGCTGCCTTCCATCCCAAGGACGTCATCCTCCGCCTCAGCGACTTCAAGACCAACGAGTACGCCAACCTCATCGGCGGCCAACCGTACGAACCGGTTGAGGAAAACCCCATGATCGGGTTCCGCGGCGCCAGCCGATACGATCATCCCCGTTACCAGGCCGGGTTCGCCCTCGAATGCGCCGCCGTCCGCAAGGTCCGCAATGAGATGGGACTCACCAATCTCAAGCTGATGATTCCCTTCTGCCGGACCCTGGACGAGGCGCGGCGGGTCCAGGCCGAGATGGCCCGGCACGGTTTGAAACGCGGCAAGGATGGCCTGGAGATCTACGTCATGTGCGAGATCCCCAGCAACGTGATCCTCGCCGACGAATTCGCCGAACTCTTCGACGGCTTCTCCATCGGCTCCAACGACCTCACCCAACTCATCCTCGGCGTCGATCGCGACAGCGAGATCGTGGCTCCCATCTTCGACGAACGGAACCCGGCCGTGAAACGCATGATCGCCCAGGTCATCGCCGCCTGCCGCAAACACAAACGCAAGATCGGCATCTGCGGTCAGGCCCCCAGCGACTACCCCGAGTTCGCCAGCTTCCTCGTCGAACAGGGCATCCACAGCATCTCCCTCAATCCCGATACCGTCCTCCAGACCACCGCCGCCATCCTCGAAACCGAGACCCGTCTCGCCCGAAAACCCCGGCGCCGTCGATGAATCCCACTCCCTCCACACCACCGACCTTCCCACCGCACGTCAGTCCGCTGACCCCCCTTTTCACACCCCGCTCCATCGCGCTCATCGGCGCCTCCCCCAAACCCGGATCCATCGGCCGTTGCCTCGCCGAAAACCTCGTCCTCTTCGACGGCCCCACCCACTTCATCAATCCACGCCACGCCCAGATCCTCGGTCGCCCCGTCCTCCCCGACATCCTTCACCTCCCCGGTCCCGTCGACCTCGCCGTCATCGCCACCCCGGCCCACACCGTCCCCGGCATCCTGCGCGACTGCGCCCAACGCGGGGTCCGCACCGCCATCGTCCTCTCCGCAGGATTCCGCGAATGCGGTCCGGCCGGCGTCGCCCTCGAACAACAACTCCTCGCCGAGGCCCGTCCCGGATCCATCCGCGTCCTCGGCCCCAACTGTCTCGGGGCGATGTCCCCCCATCACCGTCTCAACGCCACCTTCGCCCGCTCCCTCGCCCGCCCGGGCAATGTCGCCTTCCTCAGCCAGAGCGGCGCCCTCTGCACCGCCATCCTCGACTGGTCCCTCCAACACGATGTCGGCCTCAGCGCCCTCGTCTCCGTCGGTGCCATGACCGACATCGGGTGGGGCGATCTCCTCGATCATTTCGCCCACGATCCCCATACCCACGCCATCGCCTGCTACATGGAATCCGTCGGGAACGCCCGCCACTTCCTCCAGGCCGCCCGACGCGTTGCCCCCATCAAACCCGTCTTCGTCCTCAAGGTCGGCCGCACCGCCGCCGCCGCCCGCGCCGCCGCGTCCCACACCGGTTCCCTCACCGGCACCGATGCCGTCCTGGACGCCGCCTTCGACCGCGCCGGCGTCCTTCGGATTGAATCCCTCGCCGAACTCTTTGCCCTGGTTGAACTCGCCTCACGCCAACCCCCGCCCCGCGGCCCGCGCCTCGCCATCGTCACCAATGCCGGCGGTCCCGGAGCCCTCGCCACCGATGCCTTGGTCGCCGCCGGGGCCCGCCTCGCCGAACCTTCCCCCGAAACCCTCGCCGCCCTCAACCCGTTCCTCCCGATCCACTGGAGCCATGCCAATCCCGTCGATGTCCTCGGCGATGCCGATGCCACCCGCTACCGGCACGCCATGGAACGGATGGTCCAGGACCCCGGCACCGACGCCCTGCTCGTCCTGCTCACTCCGCAGGCGATGACCGATGCCACCGCCGTCGCCGATGCCGTCGGCGCCCTCCAGCGCCCGGCCCATCTCCCGGTCTTCGCCAGTTGGATGGGTGGTGCCGCCGTCGCCGGTGGCATCCGACACCTCATCAACGCCGGCATCCCGGCCATCGACCATCCCGATCTCGCCGCACGCGCCTTTGCCCTGCTCTGGAAACATGCCGAACAACTTCGTTCCCACCCGCCCTCCGTTCCGGTCATCCCTCCGCCCGCTTCCCATGCGTCCACCGCGGCGTCGTTGATCGAATCCGTTCTCCGCGCCGGACGCCGTCTCCTGACCGAGATCGAATCCAAATCCCTCCTCGCCGCCTTCGACATCCCCACCGTCGAAACCCACGCCGCAACCTCCGCCGACCAGGCCGTCGCCTGCGCCGGTCGCATCGGTTATCCGGTCGCTGTCAAACTCCTCTCCACCACCGTTTCCCACAAAACCGATGTCGGTGGCGTCCATCTCGACCTGGATCACCCCGACGCCGTCCGGAAGGCCTGGCACTCGATCCAGCAATCCCAGGGCAATTCACCCGGTTTCCTCGGCGTCGCGGTCCAACCCATGATCCCCCGCGACGGCTATGAACTGATCCTGGGAAGCTCCATCGATCCCCAGTTCGGACCGGTGCTGCTGTTCGGATCCGGCGGTCAACTGGTCGAGATCCTGCACGACACCACCCTCGAACTCCCTCCCCTCGACCCGGCCGCCGCGCAACGGTTCATGCAACGGACCCGGATCCACTCCGCCCTCCTCGGCGTCCGCGGACGTCATGCGGTCGATCTCGATGCCCTCGCCCAGATCCTCGTCCGCTTCAGTCAACTGGTCGTGGCCATCCCCCGCATCGCCGAAATCGAGATCAATCCCCTCCTCGTCTCCGGCTCACGCCTCGTCGCCCTCGATGCCCGGGTGCTCCTCCATCCAACCGATGTCCCCGACGCGCTCCTGCCCCGCGCCGCACTCCTTCCCAACCCATGACCCTGACCCTCAACCGCCAGTCCATCGAGGTCGCTCCCGGCTCCACCCTGCTCGATGCCGCGCATCAGGCCGGCATCGACATCCCCACCCTCTGCCACGACCCCCGGCTCAAACCCAGCGCCGCCTGTCGCCTGTGTCTGGTGGAGGTCGAAGGCCAATCCCATCCGGTCCCCGCCTGCTCCACTCCCGCCGCCGAAGGTCTGATCGTCGAAACCCATTCCGCCGAGGTCGAGGACACCCGCCGGACCCTCCTCGGCCTGCTCGCCGCCGGTTACCCGACCGATCTCCTTCCCGATAAACCCTTCCATCAACTCCTGCATCGTTACGGGATCGTTCCCACGCCCGATTCCACCCGCGTCACCGAACCCTTCCTGGATCTCACCCACCCGCACCTGGCCGTCGACATGACCCGGTGCATCACCTGTTTCAGATGCATCCGGATCTGCGAACAGGTCCAGGGTCAGGATGTCTGGCACGCCCTCGGCCGCGGCAAGGCCACCCGCATCGTCCCCGACGGACCCACGCTCCTCACCAGCTCCTGCGTCAGTTGCGGCGCCTGCTCCGATACCTGCCCCACCGGAGCCATCGAGGACCAATCCCGCCTCCGACACCCGGCCCCCACCCATTGGACCCGCACCACCTGCCCCTACTGCGGTGTCGGATGCGAGATGCACGTCGGATCCCATCAGGATCGGATCGTCCAGATCCGTCCAGCCATGGATGCCCCCGTCAACAAGGGGCATCTCTGCGTCAAGGGACGGTATGCCTTCGACTTCAACCATTCTCCGGACCGCATCACCTCGCCGATGATCCGCAGGGGTACCGCCTGGCACCCGATCGGTTGGGACGAGGCGATCCAGTACATCGCCAAGGGCCTTCAACGCATCCGGCGTGAATCAGGACCGGACGCCATCGGCATGCTCGGGTCCGCCCGCGGTACCAACGAGGAAAACTATCTCGCCCAGAAGTTCGCCCGCCTGGTCCTCGGCACCAACAACGTCGATTCCTGCGCCCGCGTCTGTCACGCACCCACCGCCACCGCCATGAAGCTCAGCCTCGGCACCGGCGCCGCCACCCATTCCTTCGACGACATCGAACTCGCCGCCGGTTTCCTCCTGTGTGGCACCAATGCCACCGAAAACCATCCCATCGTCGGCGCCCGCATCCGTCAGGCCGTCCGCAAGGGCGCCCGCCTCATCGTCATCGACCCCCGCCAGATCGAACTCGCCCGCATCGCCGATATCCATCTCCAACCCCGGCCGGGTACCAACATCCCCCTCCTCAACGCCCTCGCCCACGTCATCGTCGAGGAAGGTCTCCAGGACGATGTCGCCCTGCGCGAACGCGTCTCGGGCTGGGATGCCTTCAAGGGGTTCATTCGCGATTTCTCCCCGGAACGGGTCGCCGGAATCTGCGGTGTGGACCCGGATCTCATCCGCCGGGCCGCCCGACTTCATGCGGCCACCCGACCCCTGATGTGCTTCCACGGCCTGGGCATGACCGAACATTCCCAGGGCACCGAAGGCGTCCTTTGCCTGGTCAACCTCGCCCTCATCACCGGCAATCTCGCCGTGCCCGGCGCCGGTGTGAACCCGCTCCGTGGCCAGAACAACGTTCAGGGCGCAGCCCACATGGGATGCGAACCCGACCATGGCACCGGCTACGTCCCCCTCGAAACCGGGCGCGAATCCATCGAAGCCGTCTGGGGCGCACCCATCCCCCGCACGCAAGGCCTCAACCTCCTCCAGATGATCGATGCCGCCGGCACCGGCCAAGTCCGCGCCCTCTGGTCCATCGGCTACGACATCGCCCTGACCAATGCCCAGGCCGACGTCACCCGCGCCGCCCTCGATCGCCTGGATCTTCTCATCGTCCAGGACCTGTTCCTCAACGAGACCGCACGCCAGAGCGCCCACGTCTTTCTCCCAGCCGCTTCCTCCTTCGAAAAGGAAGGCACCTTCATGAACTCCGAACGTCGCATCCAACGCGTGCGACGCGCCGTCCCTCCGCCGGGACAGGCCCGGCCCGATTGGGAAATCCTCTGCGACGTCGCCCGCGCCCTCGATCACGGCGCCCAGTTCAATTTCCATTCCGCCGAGGCCATCTGGGAGGAGATCCGATCCGTCTGGAAAGCCGGTGCCGGCATCCGTTACGACCGACTGGATCACGGCGGCATCCAATGGCCCTGCCCGGACCCTTCCCATCCCGGCACCACCCGACTCCATGCCACCCGCTTCCCCAACGGCACCCATGCACCCCTCCAGTGCGTCGGTTACATCCCCAGCCCGGAAACCGTCTCCGACCAATTCCCATTCCTCCTCATGACCGGCCGCACCCTGCACCAGTTCAACTCAGGAACCATGACCGGTCGCACTCCCAACTCCCGACTCCGTCCCGCCGACACCGTCGATATCGCTCCGATCGATGCCACCCGACTCGGACTGACCGAAGGCTGCCGGGTCCGGGTCATCAGTCGTCATGGCGAATCGCTCCTTCCGATCCGATTGGATCCCCGGCTCCGCCCGGGTGAACTCTTCGCCACCTTCCACACCGTCGAGGCCTTGCTCAACCGGCTCACCAGTCCCCATCGCGACACCCTGACCCAGACGCCCGAATACAAGGTCGTCGCCGTGCGACTCGAACCCGCTCCGGCCTGACCTGGCCGTCTCCACGCAGTCGGGAGGCAAAGGATCGGAGCGGCGAGGTTTGCTCGGCGTTTGAAGGGGACGGCGACCGAACATCGCCGCTCCGGGAAAGGTTTCACGCGAAGACCCGACCCGGATCCATCGAGGTGTCTTGCTGCAATGAACCTGGTCGATCGAGCGTAGCCGACGTTCCGGCAGTGTGGCCGCCCGCGGTCTGGCTTAGCCGGAACGATGCAGTTGGGAGGGAAGTAGCGGCGCAGCAGATTCTTTCGCAGG
>CAZDYB010000192.1:0-7967 GCA_964509045.1 uncultured Akkermansia sp. | reverse complement strand
TCAGGCCGTGACCTCTCCCTCCTGGGAACAGGCTCAGCCATGGGGACAGGCTCCGGCTTTTTCAGCCCAGCAGTGGGGGACAGGCTCCGCCCCGTCTGGAGTTGTCCGGACAGAACCCGGAAATCAACCCCGACGACCAAACGACAACAGACGCCGGGCTTCACCCAACAGGAAGTCGAAGTCGGTGTACGGCTCGAATCCGATATCCTGCCACAGCACCATGCCCTGTCCATCAACCAGGAACACCCCATGCAACGCTGTTTCCTCGAAGTCGTCGTGAGCGTGCCAGGCCCGGAACGCCGTCCGATCCGGATCCGCCACCAGCGGGAACGGGAACTTCCCGTCCTGCCCGGCCTTGTTCAACGTCTCATCCAACCCCTCCACTGAATCCGTGCTCACCGCCAGGATGTCGATTCCAGCACCGGTGAAATCACCAGCGCGCGGAGCGAGCTGCTGCAATTGCTCCATGCAATGCACGCATCGATGTCCCAGGTAAAACACCACCAGCACCGGGCGTCCCCGGTAATCCTCCAACCTGATCCGGCCGCCATCCCTCGACGGCAACTCCAATGCCGGTGCCGGTTGCGGATCCCATCGGAAGGAACCCAGTCCCTCCAATGCCGGGCGTTCACCGGAATCCGCCGGATACTCCCGGGCCGGTCTCCAGTCGCCCTCATGTCCTGCCGCCTGGGCAATGGGCGCCAGTCGTTGGACGATGGGCAGATCCGCATCCAACCATCCCGACCGCTGCCTCAATCCGGCAAACAACTCCAACGCCTCGTTGGTCTGTCCCACCTTCCACAACAACTCGACGCGCACCGCCATCGGATGCACCTGGTTGGTCGCCCCTTCCATCGCTTCCTTCGCCAGGCTCAACGCCTTGTTGGTATCCCCGGCACGGAACCACCACCCCGCCAGGCGTTCCTTCGACACCGTCTTCAATTCATCCAGGCGTGTTCCGATCTCCGCGGTCTCCCCGGCGCAAAGATCAGCATACACCTTCAACTCCTGGACCATGTTCTCCAGATTCTCGATGGGTTCGCTGAACCGCTTCAAGGCATCCGCCATGGCCCGTTCCGTTTCCGCCCGGTTCTTCTTCGCCTCACGCGCCTTCGCCTCCTCCGCATCCACCAACGCCTGCCGCTCCGAGCGCATCAGGCGCAACGCCTCACCCAGTGCCGACACCTGATGATTCCCCTCGGCCTGGCGCCCCAACGAATAATAGGCCAGCCCCAGCAATCGGGCCCGACGCCCCCGCTCCACCGCCAACTCCGTCTGCTCCAGATGCGGTGTCGCTCCCATCCGGATGGCTTCCTCCCAGAGCTCCCATCGGAGCAGGGTCTCCAGCATGCGCCTACGACCCTGGGCGGCCGTGCCATTGGATTCGGCATACGCCACGCCATTCGTCTGCTTGTCCAAGGTGTTGAACTTCGGATGCCTCGGCATCTCCACCATGTTCCGGGTCAAATCAAGTGCTCGGCCCGCCTGTCCCAGATAATTGTAGGTCTGCGCCAGCCATTCGCTGTTGTGGGCGTAGTTGTGGATCTGGTCGGGCATCAACCGATCCAGCATCAACTGCGTGTTGTCGACCCGCACCGAGGCTTCCTGTTGCCACGCCATGTCCGGGTACCGCTTGAGCTTGTTGAAGGTGTGGCCCGCCATATGCCACTGGTGTGCAATCCCCGGAGAACTCTGGCCGGAACGCGATGCCGAAGGCACGGCTCGGACCGCTGCCTCGTCGGGTTCACCATCCCACAGGTGGATGCGGTAGTGATGCGCCGGATGCATGGGTTGCAACACGAAGATCTCCTTCAGCAATGATTCCACCGCCTGGGCGCTGGAGATGTTCAAGCCCTTGTAATGGCTGTCCCAGATGTGGAAGGCGAGGAAGGCCTTGGCCTCCACGTCATCCGGATCCTCGTGCACCATCTTCTCCAACGCCCGGGTATAGTCCCGGCGCCGCTCCTTTTCCTCCCGTTTCGGATCCTTGTAGTACGTGTGCAGGGCATTGATCCAGGCACGTTCCCGCTCGCTGACCCTGTCCTTCCGTTGATCGGCCTCCTTGACGAACTCGGTCGCACGCCCGGTATTCTTCAGGTTGGCCATCGCCATCCCCCAGTACGCCATGGCGCAACCGGGATCCTGAAATGCCGCCTCGCGGAAGGATCGCTCCGCTTCGAGATACCAGAACCCATGCAGTTGCCCCACGCCCTGCAAGAAGAACTCCCGCGCCAGATCATTGGTGGTCGTGATCTGAAACCGGATCTCCGGCATGCCGGACATCCGGCGGGCCCGCTGGCGAGGCCCTTCATTGAACGCCTTGCCGTGCATCGAATGCCCGGGATCCACCGATGGCGAGTCATCCGGCGAGCCTTTGGCAGCCACCGCATTCGTATCGGCTGCCAGCAAGCATCCGAGTCCCATCCACCCGACACCCAACAGCGCCATCAACCTCGCAGACATGCCCGAAGGCTACCGGGTCGATCCGCAGAGCCAAGACACAAGCGGGATCCGGAATGCCCGCCTGGTCGTGCCAGGGAAGATGTCTTTCACAACAAAGGGACCTGGGTTGCCAAGGGAACCGCTCCGGCAATCCGTCTTCGCATCCACCTCTTGGTCCCTTCGTTGTTCAATTGACCTGCGATCGGGCAGTAAAGACCCGCTCGATTCGGACCTATACGTTGAACTTGAACAGCATCACATCGCCGTCCTTAACCACGTACTCCTTGCCTTCCATCCGATACAACCCCTTCTCACGCGCCACTGCGATGGTCCCACACGCCACCAGGTCCCCATAGGCGACCGTCTCCGCCTTGATGAATCCGCGCTCGAAATCGGTATGGATCACTCCCGCCGCCTGCGGTGCCGTGTCACCCGCATGGATTGTCCACGCCCGGACTTCCTTTTCACCCGCAGTGAAATACGTCCGCAATCCCAGCAGGTGATAGGTCGCCCGGATCAGACCGCCCACGCCTGATTCCTGGACACCCAGTTCGCTCAGGAAAAGCTTGGCTTCGTCCGGGGGAAGATCGACGAGGTCCGATTCGATCTGTGCGCTGATGACAACAGCGTCGCAGGCAAGATGGGTCTTGGCGTACTCCCGGACGCGGATCACGTAGGGGTTGGTCTCCGCCTTCGCCAATTCCTCCTCCTTCACGTTGCAGGCAAAAATCGTGGGCTTCGATGTCAGCAGGAACAGGGGACGCACCTGCTCGCGCTCTTCCTTGGTCATCTCGATGGCGATCACCGGCTTTCCCTGGTCCAGAACCGGTTCCAGCTTGGCCAACGCCGCATCCTCCGCCGCCGCCAACTTGTCCCCGCGCTTCACATCCCGCGCCAACTTCTCCCGCCGCTTCCGCACCGCGTCCAGATCCGCCATCACCAACTCGGTGTTGATGATCTCGATGTCCCGTATCGGATCCACACTACCCGAGACATGATGGATGTCGGCATCCTCGAAACACCGCACGACCTGGACCAGCGCGTCGACCTCTCGGATGTGGCTGAGGAACTTGTTGCCGAGACCTTCTCCGGCGGAAGCGCCCTTCACGAGACCGGCAATGTCTACAAACTCAATGGCGGCCGGAATCACCACCGTCGTCTTGGCAATCCGTTGCAGGACCTCCAACCGATCATCTGGGACCGTCACAACCCCGACATTGGGGTCGATGGTACAGAACGGGTAATTGGCAGCCTGCGCCTTGCGGGTGCGGGTGACGGCGTTGAACAGGGTGGACTTCCCGACGTTGGGCAGTCCGACGATACCGGCTTTCAGCATAAATCGGGGCGCAGGATGGGCGCCGGGGGCCGGGAGACAAGACCGAACCCTGAAAAGACCCGGGGCCTGGGCACCCATCCGGCCCGGACAAACGCCAAAGCCCGACCAGAACTTCAGCGGGAATTCGCGTTCTGGAAGGTCACCACCTGCTCTTCGGGACGTGCCAGACCCAACTTCTCACGCGCTTCCCGCTCGTTGGTCCTCGGATCGGATCGAAGGGATTCGATCCAGGCCTGGTTGCGATTCGCCTGGATCTCCAAACCCTGAACCTCTTCCCGCAAGACCTGCAGTTCCCGGTTCATCGCCTCGTTCTTACGGATCAACGGGAGATACTTGAGGATGATCAGGGTGATCACCGCAACAACGATGCACAGCAGCATGATCCGGTTGAGCCAACCGAACACCCCAATGTCCACTCGGGAATCGGCAAGGGTAGCACCACTCATTTGTACACACGCTTCCACGTCAGGAGGCGTCCGTCAGGTGCAAAGTGCAGTTGAAGCACCACCTCGGGGGTGCTGTTGATGTCGTACCCAACCATCCCTCCCCAACGTCCACGCCATCCCCAACCCATCCCAACCCCCGGCGTTGTGTACACATGCTGGCGTTGCAACGTCCATTCCGTCACCAACGTCCCGTCCCCCGTCGTCTCCTTCTTGTCCGGCGGACCAAACTCCTTCACCGCATCGTCGTACTGGTATTCGCCCACCCGATCCTCCCACTTCGCCGTATGCCTGGACGCACAACCCGTGCCTGTCCCCAGCCAGACAGCCAAACCCAACATCCCCACCCAAGACCGGAGCCAACTCGCGTTCATAGGCCCACGCTATCTCCCACCCGCTCCCTCGGCAACGCACCCGAGCCTCTCCGCACCATCCGGCCACTCCCAAACCTCCACCCCGTCCGCTTCAAACTTCGATCTGCTTCGGCGCACTCCGTTCCCAGAACCACGCGATCAACACCGTCAATTCGTACAGCACCCCCAACGGCGCCGCCATCAGCAGCATGGTGAAGGGATTGCCGTCCGGGGTCACAAATCCAGCCACGATCAGGATCCCTACATAGAAATAGGCCCGGTACTTCGCCAATGCCGCGACATCCATCAATCCCACCTTCACCAAGGTCAGCAACACCATCGGCAATTGAAAACTTACCCCCATCCCCAACAGGAACCAGCAACAGAAACTGATGAACTCATCCGCCCGCCACTCGTCCGCCCCGAAACCCAGCCAGTTCGAAAACGAGGCCGTCGTGCTCAACGTCACCGGCAGCATCACGAAATAACAGAAGGCCACGCCGCCAAAAAACAGGATCGATCCAAACGCCGTGAGCCGGAACAGGAACTTCTTCTCGTGGAAATGCAGCGCCGGCAGGATGAATTGTCCCAGGAAGAACAACACGAACGGGGCCGACACCGTCAACCCACCGAATATCGCCAACTGGATCGCAATCGTGAACCCACCACCCGGACTGTAGGTCTTCAGGTCAATCGTCATCGCATAGTCCGAGGACTCCGGCGGATGACTGTCCGGCACCAGGGCCATGACATGGTTGGTCCCAAACGGAATGGGCGTCAGCCGCAGCTTGATCTCCCGGTTCGTGATCCCCGTCTCGATCGGGAAAACCCGCAGCGGCAACCGGGACCACACATTCGTCCCCAAGGAAATGACCACCGTCTGTTCGGTGGTTGTCCACGCCCGCTGCGCCCGCTGCAGGGGCAACACCAACAACTTGATGATGAAGTTACCCGCGCTGAGGCAGGTGATGATCCCCAGCAGGATCGCAATCGCACATCGGATCAGTGTCCAACGCAGATCTTCCAGATGCTCCAGGAAGGTCTTTACCGGCCCACCCCCCTCGTCCTCATAGGCATCGTGATGATCCGTGGTGCCGTGCACCACGGGAGGATTCTCGGAATCGTCTGACATGCCTTCGTATCCAATCGGACTTCACCCGCTAGAACGGACCCTCGGAAACCCCAATCCCCACCCAACCGCTCCCAATTCCCCGGATCATCCCCGCAAAACCGGTCCACGATCAAGGCAACCCATGTCCACCCAACCCATCAGGAGTGTTTGTCGCCGGAATGGCTCGTGTGGGAAACGGTCTCAGCCGGCTTCCGGGGTTGCGGCAATGGATCTTCCTCCGACGCCCGACTGATTTCGTCCTGCACATCGCGGGACGCCTTCTTGAACTCCTTGATGCCGGTACCCACACCCTTCATCAGTTCAGGCACCTTGCGCGCCCCGAACAACACGAGAACCACAATCCCGATGATGATGATCTCGGGCGTCCCCAACATGGCCAACATGGAAAGCGTCATAACCAAATCTTCCTGAAAAGCGCTCAACCGACTCCTCCTCCCGCCCTTCCCGGCAGCCGAGGGTTGTCGATCAAATGTGCCCTGACCCTAGGTCTGCCACGATGGAGCGTAAAGCGGCAAAACCAGCGGCAATCAGTCGATCCGTCCCTCCACCTCCGCCCTGCTCCCTTCGGCCTATGCCCCATCCGGCCCGCCGCGTTTCACCCCCCACTCCCACTTCCCACCACTTCCACCCACCGTGCCCCACCCAACCGATCCCGCAATCCTCCCACGATCTCCAAAGGCAATCCCGGCCCCCGGTAAACCAATCCCGAATACACCTGCAAGAGGCTCGCACCGGCCAACACCTTCTCCCACGCATCCTCCACCCCGCTGATCCCTCCCACCCCGATGATCGGCACCGTCCCTCCCAGCTGCCGATACAGATGCCGGATCACCTCGGTGCTCCGCTGGCGCAAGGGGCGCCCGCTCAATCCACCCGCCTCCAGATACACCAACCTCCCCATCGGATCCGCTGTCTCAGGCCGCGCCAGGGTCGTATTGGTGGCCACCAACCCCGCCAACCGCCTCGGTCCCACCAACGAAACCACGTCGTCCAATGCCTCCCACGACAGGTCCGGTGCCACCTTCACCAGGATCGGTTTCAAGGAACCGCCAGCCGCCAGTCGCCCGTTCACCTCCTGCAAGGCCGTCAGGATCTCGTCCAAGGCCCCGCGATCCTGAAGTTGCCTCAAATTGGGCGTGTTCGGTGAACTCACGTTCACCACGAAGAAATCCGCCAACCCCCACAACCTCTCGAACGACGCCGCATAATCCTCCGCCGCACGATCCATCGGCGTCACCTTGGATTTCCCCAGGTTGATCCCCACCGGATGCCCCGGCCATCTCCCCGACCGATGCCATTGTTCCAACCGCAGTCCGAGGGCTTCAGCACCGGGATTGTTGAAACCCATCCGGTTGATCAGGGCTTCCTCCGACGGGATCCGGAACATGCGCGGCTCCGGATTGCCCGACTGGGCATGGCAGGTCACGCCGCCCAATTCGGAAAAACCAAACCCCAACGCCTCCCACACCGGCACCGCCACCGCTCCCTTGTCCATCCCGGCGGCCAAACCGACCGGATTCGGAAACCGAAGACCAAATGCTTCCACAGGCAAGCCGGGCACATCCAGCCAACCCCGGACCGCTTCACACAACGCCGCACTCCCCGCCATGCGCGACAGGCCTCTCAATGTCCGGTCATGGACCCGTTCCGAGTCCTGCAGGAACAACGCCGGGCGAATCCACTCCTCATAAAACCAGCTCACCGCCCCCAGCGTCCGTCTTTCAGTCCTCCACGCAAGCCCGCGCATCACCCCGCGCCGCCCCTCACCGGGCCCGCTCGATCATCTCCCAGAACTTCGGATTGTCCTGCAATTGCTCGTCCTCACCGGTCGGCAGGTTCGATCGGAACAGGAAATCCTTCAGGGAGTTCCTGCTCAGGATCCGATGCACCACGATCCCCAGGGCGTGCCGCTCGAAATACACCCGGTAATCCCCCAAACGATACCGGGTCAGAGTGCGACCATCCCGCGCCAGCGACCCGAAATGCGAATCCTCACGCTGCAATTCCTGCGGCAAACCCCGGAACTGCCCCAGCACGTGGAGCTGGAGATCCTTCGGCAATCGACCCAACTCGGCCGCACTGGTCGGATTGAAGATGATCTGGAACGGCTGCATCACCTCCCCACCTTCCACCTCCCCGACCACCCCACGCAAGCTTCCGAAACCAGCTGATCCCCGCGAAATAGCGCGAGGGCAGGAAGGATTCACCCCAACCTTTGCGCCCCTCGTCCCTTCGCTGTTCATCACCCGGCGATTCGGGAC
>CAZDYB010000191.1:0-8017 GCA_964509045.1 uncultured Akkermansia sp. | reverse complement strand
TCTCCTCATCGAACGTTCGAAAAAGCAGTTCCGCCTCACCCGCGAAGGCCAACTCCTCTACGAACACGGCCGGCAGATCGTCCAGGCCCATGACTCCCTCCTCGCCCGTCTCCAGGAGGTGAAACACATCGTCTCCGGGTCCATCCGCGTCGCCACCATCTATTCCATTGGCCTCCACGACCTTCCCCCCTACCTCAAGCAATTCCTCCGCGCCCATCCCACCGTCAACATCCATGTCGAGTACCTGCGCGCCAACCAGGTCTACGACGATGTCCTCGGCAACGTCGCGGATCTGGGTCTGGTCGCGTATCCCGAACCCGATTCACGCCTCGAATGCATCCTCCTGCGCAAAGAGGTGCTCTCCGTCATCTGTCACCCCAGCCATCCCCTGGCCCACTCCCCCTCCCTCCAGGCTGCCCAACTCCAGGATCAACGGTTCATCTCGTTCGAACCCGACATCCCCACCCGCAAGGCCCTCGACCGCCATTTCCAGCATCAACAAGTGTCCGTCCGCACCGTCATGGAGTTCGACAACATCGAAACCGTCAAACGCGCCGTGGAAGTCGGCGCCGGCATCGCCATCGTCCCCGAAGGAACCGTCTCCGAAGAAGTCGCCAAGGGCTCCCTCTGCCTCATCCCCCTCGCCGACCGATCCCTCCTCCGTCCCCTCGCCGTCATCCATCGAAAAACCAAGGTCCTCACCCCAGCCATGCGCCAGTTCATCGATCTCCTCGGCTCAACCGGGGATCGACAAGCCCCCTGATGCTGCCTCGCTCAGCCCGCCTTCCCGCGCCATCGCTTCCCGCGCAAATCCCACCATCCCCTCCGCCACCCGCAAGACCGTCGCACGCCGACTCTCCGCCAATTGCCGCAGCAAACCCAGTTCACCCAGAAACAACGGCGGATTCCCCACGACCTCCGACGCTCTCGCCCCCGAATAACATTCCGCCAACAACCCCGTCAGCGCCTTCAGCGTCACCGCGTCGGAATCCGACCGGAACCAGCAACGTCCGTCCCGATACTCCGCCACCCACCACAACCGCACCTGACAACCCGCCACCCGATGCTCCTCCCGACGATCCACATCGGGCAGGGCCGGACGGTGACGCGCCCGGTCCACCATCCATTGCAGGCGCGACTGCGGATCCCGGATCCCGGCTAGCGTCGCCAGCAACTCGCGTCGCAACCCTCCCGCCGTCTGGCTTGAATCCTCCACGGCCGGATCGTCCACCAGGACTGCACCCGACGAGAATCCGGAAGTTTGCACGAACTCGGCCTCGTTCCCGCTGCTGATCCAGTTCACAGCGTAAGTGAAACACCGGCTTCATGGTTGGCCTGGGTTGTGGTCCCCGACAGTTCCGCATAAAGTCCGGCCAACGCAGTTCCCGGAACTCCCTCAGGGCAAAAGACATGGCAGGTTCGAATCTTCCAACGGCGGGCAGGCGCTCCTTCGACGTCGCTTCCTGTTTCAGACTTTTTCTCCTTCTCACGTGGATTCCGGGCATGGGGTCTTTCACCCAGGCCGCTCCCGTTCCCTTGATCCACCAACTCCCGGCGGCATCCACCGACGCCAATTACCGGGTCGTCCATGCCGTTTCTGAAGATTTTTCCCGCCAACTGACCAACGGCGTGGTGACCATCGCCACTCCGCCCGACGGCTCGGGTCGACTCTTCCTCGGCGATCTCTCCGGCCGCATCCACATCGTCTCTGGCACGGATCGCTCCACCCTCACACCCTTCCTGGACCTGACCGACCGGATCGCGCATTTCAGCGAACACGGCCTGTGTTCCTTCGCCTTTCATCCCGGCTACGCCACCAACGGCCAGTTCTTCGTCTTCTATTCCCACCAGGCTCCGGGCTCGACCAACATCCACAACCGGTTGTCCCGATTCCGGGTGGATCCGACCGATCCGAACCGGGCATTACCCGAATCGGAGGAGCCGATGATCAGCCAGGATGACCGACATGAATGGCACAATGCCGGCGACCTGAAGTTCGGTCCGGACGGCTACCTGTACGTCACCCTGGGCGATGAAGGCGGTGCCCATGCCTACGCGAACGCCGGGCTGTGGAATGGCAACTTCTTCAGCGCCATCCTCCGCATCGACACCGAGCAACGCCCCGAAAACCTCCTGCCCAACCCGCATCCCGCCGTGTTCCCAGGCACCTACCGGGTACCCCACGACAACCCCTTCATCGGGCGCACCAACTACATCATCGGCACCGACAACTTCAATTTCGACATGTTGCCCGAGGACATCCGCGGAGAGTTCTGGGCGGTGGGCTTCCGCAATCCCTGGCGCATGTCCTTCGATCCCGAATCCGGAGCCCTCTACGCCAATGATGTCGGCGTCGCCGCCCGCGAAGAGGTCAATCTCGTCCAACCCGGCGGCCATCACGGCTGGGTCATGAAGGAAGGCACCACCAAATGGCCTTACTTCGTCCCCGCCACCGGACTCGTCGATCCCCTGTTCGAGTACGAACACAACCTCGGCCGACGCGCCATCACCGGCAGCCTGTTCTATCGCGGGAATCTCCATCCCGAACTGTCCGGGTCCTACCTCTTCACCGACCTCTCCGGCCACACCTACTCGATGCAGCGGTTCGCCGATGGTTCCCATGCCCAACCCATCGAGTTCGCCTACGCACCGGAAACGATCTCCCTCGGACTCGATCCCGCAGATGGCTCGATCCTGATGGGCGGCTGGGGACTCTACCGACTGGTCCGCTCGAACAACGTCACCGGTGCCCTCACGACCACCCTCACCGGCACCGGACTCTTCACCGATGTCCCCGGGCTTGTGCCTGCGCCCGGGTTGGTTCCCTACGAGGTCAATCAATCCTTCTGGTCGGATCACGCCACCAAACAGCGTTGGTTCGGTCTCCCCGACACCGCGGCCCGGATCGGCTTCCGCGAACCCGGCGCCTGGATCGCTCCCACCGGAACCGTCTGGGTCAAGCACTTCAACCTTTCCATCAACAACACCGGCGACGAACCCGTCCTGCGCCGTCTGGAAACCCGGGTTCTCATGCGCACACCCGATGGCATCTACGGCGCCACCTACCGTTGGAATGAAGCCGGCACCGATGCCGATCTGGTACCCCCCAACGGGATCGAGGAAGACATCGTGATCCAGGAATCCACCGGCCCCCGTACCCAACGATGGCGTTACCCCGCCCGCGGCGAATGCGTCGCCTGTCATACCGCCGCCGCCGGTTTCTCCCTGTCCTTCAACACCGCCCAACTCAACCGGACCGACGCCCATGGAACCAACCAGCTCCTCCGCCTGCTGGATGCCGGCTACTTCGCCAACAACCCCGAAATCCGACCAAACCTTCTCCCCGCCCATCCGTCCCTCGACGACGAGTCGGCCTCACTCGAACACCGCGTCCGTTCCTATTTCGACGTCAATTGCAGCGCGTGTCACCTCCCCGGCAGCCCCGTCCGCACCGAGTGGGATGCACGCGCCCATGTTCCCCTCGACAACGCCCGCATCGTAGGCGCCACCGGTCTCCACCAGATCAGCACCGGATTCGAGATCATTGCCACCAAGGTCGTCGAACCCGGCAAACCCGCGGAATCCATCCTGTTCCGCCGCGTCTCGGAATTCGGTCCGCTCCACATGCCGCCCATCGCCACGTCCGAATCGAATTCCCAAGCCGTCTCTCTCCTGTCCCGTTGGATCTCCAACTCACTGCCCACCCGCCCTTCCTTCACCAACTGGGCCGCTGAAAAACTCGCGGAGGTCCCAGAAGAACTCCGCTCCCGCGACGCCGATGTCGATCTCGACGGCGATTCCAATTTCCATGAGTTCCTCGTGGGCACGGATCCCATGCAGGCCAACAGCCGATGGATCCCGGAGGTTGCCATCTCGGGTGGCACCCAACCGGTCCTGCGATTCATCCGGAAGGCCAACCGCGATTTCCGCGTCGAGATGACCTCATCCGTCAGTGGTCCCTGGTCCGCTGTCGATCATCCCGCCAATCGCCCCCGTTGGATGGCCGAGGATGAACCCGTCGAAATCCCGCTGCCCGCCAACGAAACCGGGTTCTTCCGCGTCCGGATCATCGAGCCGTGACGGGCGCACCGGATCACTTCTCCCACGCCCGATACACCTGCGGATCCCGTCGACGTGATCCCAGGAAAAACCCCGCACTCTGGGCCACGTTCCGCACCGCCGCTCCGCCGTCATACTCGCCCGACACCCATCGCCTCAGCGCCCCCCACCAGATCCCCGCGAGGCGTCGCGGAGTCATCGGTCGCATCTCCAACAGGTGCCGCGCCACCATCGAGTCGTTCCAACCCTTGCGGAACATGTGCCGCAACGGACCCCGGTTCCGATAATGGATGGCGCACCCGGGACAACTCACCACCCGCACCTCTTCGCGAGCCGCCCAAACCCGCCATTCCAGATCCTCCGAACTCACGATCCGTTCATCGAACGGATGTCGTTCCCAATCAACCCGTCGATACAGGGAATTCTGGTTGCCCGGCAAACTTCCACCATCCGTCAGCAATCGCTCCCGCGACACCACCGTCGCCCGCCCCTCCAATCCCTGCGCCACCCGCAGCGAATCCGACGCCGACCCACACGCCACCCCGAACCCACCTTCAACCTCCTTCAACGCCTCCCGATACCGCCCCAGCAAACCCGGCCGGACCGGCACGCAATGCGAACTGATCGCCAGTACATGGGCACAGCGCGCCGCGGTAAATCCCAGGTTCAACGCCCGACTGAAATTGAACGGCCCCACGTACTCCACCCACTCCGCCCCATGGCGCCCGGCGATCGCCCGCGTCCCGTCGACCGAACCGTGGTCCACCACGATCAGTTGATCTCCGTCACCCAACCCCAACCCCGAAATCACCGCTTCCAGGGTCGCCTCGGAATTGCGCGACCGGATCACCACCGAGATGGATCCAATGCCGCCAACCCGGTCGCTGTCCGTCGGATGGTTTCCCATGATCCATCCCCAGCCCACTCAACGCGCCACGATCAGGAAGTTCTCGCACCGATCCCGCAGGTGCGGTGGCAGGGGCAGGATCTGGCGACCCGACCGCATCCGGTTGCCCACGATGGGTTGTTCCATGGGAGGTTGCCCGGTCAGACCCCGGACCCATCCCTCCAGCGCCAGGACAGAACGCAACAGGCGCGACCGGACCAGCGCTGCCATGCGCGCCTCTTCATAATTCGTTCCGTAAAACGTCCGGAACTGGCCGTGCTGTTCAAACTCCGAGAAATGCGGGCGCAACCATTCCATCAATTGTTCATGGGACGGTTCCTCCAGATGATACGGATTGGGCTCCGCTCCCGGCGCCTTCGAATGCAGCAGTGGATTGGGTGAACTCAGCACCAGCGTTCCGCCCGGCTTCAATGCCCGCCGCAACACCCCGATGAATCCCTTCGGATCCGGCACATGTTCGATGGTCTCGAACGAAACCACGGCATCGAAAAGTTCCCCACCCTGCAATGCTTCCGCCGCCACACATTCAAACCGAAGCCGCGGATGCACAAAATGCCGCGACGCACCCTCGACCGTCCCGGCATCGCGATCCACCCCCAGCACCGAGACCGCACCGGATTGCGCCAGGATCCACGAGCCGTATCCGGCACCGCAGGCGATGTCCAGGACCCGCGCACCGCGCACGTACTGCGACGCGAACTGATACCGGGCAAGATGTTCCTGGCCGCATTCCGACCACGATTCCCAATCCAATCCGAGTCGTTCCAATGCCATTCGTCAGCCCTTCTTCACCGCCCGCAACACAAACACACACGCATCCGCATCCCGGGCCGGCGCCCGATGCATCGCATCCGTCAACCGCACGAGGTTCTGCCAGACCCAATGGAACAGTGGCAAGACCAGCCGCGGAATCCGCGCCTGCAAGGCGTTCGACACCATCTGCAACGCCGTCGGCAACGGTCCCATCACCCCTTCGAAATCCACCACCGCAAATCCCGATTCCTCCACCACCTTCCTCAACCCCGGGTTCGTCCAACGCCAGTAATCCGTCGGCGTGGGATGAAAGTTCCAGTGTCCGTGCGTCGAGAGAATCAACATTCCCCCCGGCCCCAGCAGTCGAAAGGCTTCATCCAGGTACCCCTTCGGATCCGGTACATGCTCCAGCACCTGCGTCGACAACACACATCCCGCCGCCCCGTCCGCCATCGCCACCCGACCGTCCGCGCCCAGTTCCACATCCGTGTTCGGCACGACCGCGATGTCCGCCCCCACATACCGCATCCCCACCCCCTCCACCAACGGCCGGTACGGCCCCTGGCCGCATCCGAAATCCACGCACAACACCCCGGGCTTCCCCGCCCGCGCCAGATACGTCTCCAGCACACGGCGCAACGCCCGCAGGCAATGGTAGCTGCCCGTGAAGGGACTCGGGTCCAGGATCGGATTGGTCGAACTCATGCAGTCGCGAAACCCCATTCCAACAGTGTCGCCGCGTTCTCTCCACGCTTTTCTCCCGCCCACCTTTGCTGTTCAACTCGTCCCGCAACATGAAACCGAAGCTCGCACCCGCAGAGGGTGCCGTGGTCGCCGCAAAAGGGTTCCGCACCGCCGGCGTGTTCTGTGACATCAAACGTCTCGGGACCGGCAAGGGCTCCGACAAAGGCCAAAAGCGGGATCTCGCCCTGATCGTCTCCGATGTCCCCTGCGCCGTCGCAGGCCTCTTCACCACCAACCAGATCTGCGCCGCACCCGTCAAGGTCTGCATCCCACGCACCGCCAAGGGACGCACCCAGGCCGTCGTCATCAATTCCGGCAACGCCAATGCCTGCACCGGACGCCAGGGCATGAAGGATGCCCTCGCCATGACCCGCCTCACCGAGGCCACCCTCGGTCTCCCGCCCGGCTACGCGCTGGTCGCCTCCACCGGTCGCATCGGTGTCACCCTCCCCATGGAACAGGTCGAGGCCGGCATCCCCGCCTGCGCCGCCGCCCTCGGCTCCACTCCCACCCACGCCGAACACGCCACCGAGGCCATCATGACCTCGGATACCCGCCCCAAACAGATCGCCGTCCAGTTCAAGCTCGGCGGCAAGACCGTCCACCTCGGCGGCATGTGCAAGGGCGCCGGCATGATCCAACCCGGCATGAGCCCCAATGGCGCCCGCCCCGCTTCCCTCCCCGCCGGGCTGCACGCCACCATGCTCGCCTTCATTACCACCGACGCCGCCATCGAGGCCCGCACCCTCCAACGCGCCCTCACCGAAGCCGTCGCCCTCTCCTTCAACCGCATCACCGTCGATGGCGACATGTCCACCAACGACACCGTCCTCGTCCTCGCCAATGGTCAGGCCGGCAACCCACGCATCTCCTCCCTGCGCCACAAGGATTTCATCGCCTTCTCCACCGCCCTCCAACACGTCTGCCTCGCCCTCGCCCGCATGATCGTCCGCGATGGCGAAGGCGTTCACCGTGTCGTCTCCGTCCGCGTCTCCGGCGCACGTTCCATCGCCGAAGCCGATGCCGCCGCCCGCGCCGTCGGCAACAGCGCCCTCGTCAAGACCAGTTGGCACGGCGGCGATCCCAACTGGGGTCGCATCATCGACGCCCTCGGTTACAGCCCCGCCACCGTCGTCGAGGACAAGGTCGACATCGGCTACAGCTCTCCCGGCTCAAAAAAAATCCTGTGGAGCCTGCGCCGCGGCCAACCCACCCGCGCTACCTTCAACTCCCTCTGCAAGGCCGTTGAACCGGACGAGTTCGACCTGCACATCCGACTCAACCTGGGCAAGGGCGAGGCCGTCCTTCACGCCGCCGATCTCACCGAAGCCTACGTCGACTTCAACAAGGGCAATGTCGCCGATCCCACCACGCTCGGCGGTTGAACCTTCCTTCGCCCCCACGACCACTTCACCTGCGCCCGTTCCTTCCAACCCCCCTCCCGCCCCGGTCCCACAATCAAGAAGTCATCGCCAAGGCCGCCACCCACCTCGAAGCCCTACCCAAAATCCTCCGATTCGATGGCGCCACCATCGTCGTGAAAAACGGCGGCAG
>CAZDYB010000190.1:0-8030 GCA_964509045.1 uncultured Akkermansia sp. | reverse complement strand
AACACACCCATCGATGGGCGCCCGTCAAAGGCCTTGTAGGAGATCAGAACATACGGATGCGACGAGTAGCCTGCCCCTGCCTCCGTGATGTTGAGGTCGTCACGGGTGGCGTACGGAATGCCCCCACTCATGATCGCATGCTCTTCGTTCGGGTTGTACCCCGGCAACGTCCGGTCGTTCTGATGGTAAATGCGCCCCTGGGATTCCGGTGCCGTGACATCAATGCCACCCAACTTGCTGGCCATCACGATCTCGCGCGGGGCGGACGGCCAGACAATGGTGTAACGCCCAACAACCGACGGCCAATTCGCCGCCGAGAAGCCCAGAGCCCTATTCCCGTTGTTCAGCCCCGCCCTCTGGGATCCGGGCCGGAACCACCAGACCTCCAGCAGGTTCTTCCCGGGAATCGCGTTGACCGGAATGATGGCCCCCTCGGCTGCGGCTTCGAACCCGGTCACGAAGGGATTCCTGTAGGCACCAATGTCGAAGGTTGATCCCTGCTCTTCTCGGATATAGCCGGCGAGATAGGGGTCTTCAGCCAGACCTCCGGGCTCGTCAGAGGGAGCCACGACACGTTGGCCGACGGCCACGGTCCCGTTGACCACGCGGGGGGACTGCGACGGGACCGGCCACACTACCGTCGAACCATTCCACGCGGTGAGATTGGTCACGATCGGGTTGCCGACGTAGTTGGTCGTCCGCAGGTTTCCAACGAACCAGGAGAACACGCGCTCGAAACCCACGCTCTGCGACGAGTTGTATCGCAGCAGCGAGCGATGAACCGGCTGCCTGGCGTCCAGGACTGTGACGAAGCGGGAGTCGGCGAGGATCTGCGCGCGAGGCCGATCCAAAGGATCCTGGTACTCCAGAATCGGAACCAGGATCGGGTTCAACTCCACCGCAGTCGCTTCCGCCTCCTTGTCGTTGGCCACCTCCGGGCGGACATAGACACTGTACTTGGATATATCCGTCGGCCAACGCAGCTCATAACGCCCGAAATATTGCGGCCAACGGATACCAGCAACACCTGTGTCCATCCAATGAACGAGGTAATCGTTGAGGTTCACAGTCTCCCGCGTGGCATAGTAGACTGTCTTCCCACCTGTTGGGCTGATCTCCTGATGGGCAAAGGGTTGAAGACCAACCTGTCTGATCGGCTCGGGATCCAGCGTAGCGGGATCGCCGTCAAGCGGAGGAACGATGCGCTCCCCCAACTCGACCCGGACATCAGCTGGAATGGGATACTGGGTGACATCAACGACTTCGACTCCGAGTTGCGTGCGTTGGCCGTCGCTCACGACATCTCCAAGGATCTCAACAAAGACCCGGCCTTCCGCATTATAGGCGTTGATCTGGCCAACCTGTTGTTCAAACCAAAGGGTGCGAAGTTCCGGCAGTGGAGAATTCGTTGATCCATCCGTGGGACTGGTGGACCCGATTCCCCGGTACTCGGATGCCACTGTCCTTGGAAATGCGTTGTTGTAGATGATGTTCACTGCACCCACACGCGCCGTGGGCACCACGATCGGCTTTCCCGTTCCCTGAAACTCCTTCTGGGTCCAATAGACCTTCCGCGGCGGCTTCACCGGCGACCCCGATACGTTCTGCCTCCGGGTGAACAGAAGGAAGACATTGGCTCCATTTGTGACGAAGCTGCTGGTTCCGGCCGTGTTTACATAGTCTGGCACTGAAGACAGCGTGTAAGGCTGCGCTTTGACCCATGTTATGGATATGGGTCCACTCTGAACGGCATACAATTCGTTTGCGTGGGGACTCCAATAGTACCCGGATGATTCTTCTAGATCACCGATGAAAGGCCGTCTCAACCAGTAATTCCTGGCCTCTTCCTCCCCGAGGGACTCCCCGGTTTCCGTCACGTCTGGAACAGGTATAATAGCCCCGAATCGGAAACTCGACACCCGGATGGAATGTGCGTTCCCAACTCGCGACCATCGCAGGAAGGCCACAACAGCGTCAACCTGGTCCCGGGCCACCGGCAGACCCATCGCTCCCGCCAAGGTTCCATCCAACTTCCCAGACCCTGCATTCAGTGTCGCAGAGGAACGCAATGCCATCCATGATGCCTGCTTCAACCCCGACGATCCTCCCACCGTGTGCACACTCCTGAATTGTCCTCCGCTCGGTTCGACATAGACTCCTGTGGATTCGTTGTTGTTGGGCACCCGTCCGTCAGAACCCGCGGGAACTCCGGCAGTTCGGGATATGGGCACACCGGCAAGGCTCTGGAAATTGCGCTTTATCCTAGTTTCCGACAGCTCCAACGGTAGGGTCTGCGCAATCGCTGCCTTGCTGAAACTCCACAAGATGGCAACAGCCAGACAGATTCGAACCGTACCTATTCCTAGTTTCATCGCAGATTACCCTCCAGTTTGCGTCTTGCTACCAAGCCTGCTTCATCGAATCACCGCGACCGAGTCCAACGGCACCCTGCTTCTGGTCGAGACAGTGCCTTGGTCGTTGGCATTGCCCTTGCCATCCATCATCGCTTGCTGCAACTGGATCATTCGACCTTCCAACACCTGCAAACGTGCCGCCTGCTTCTCCAATTCATCGACCCGGGCCGCACGCTTCTCGAGCTCTTCGAGCCGTTGCAGTGATTTCTCAAGACCTTCCAGCCTAAGCTCACGTCTTTCCACCTCCTGTAGGCGCCGATCCACTTCCTGTATCGCGCTGACAGTCAGCATGAAGATCTGGTTGTAATCCACCGATAGGAAGTCCTCGACTTCCTTGCCGGTCACCCGCAAGAGGGCCGGAATGCCTTCCAAGCCTTCGATGCAGATCGTCCTCTCATCGACAACCTCGTGTACGGTGAGGATTTTCGTGACGCCGTCCGCCAGAGCTTCTATCCGTTGTCCGTTCTTCAGAACATGCGGCGTCTTGAATCTGGCCCTGACGATTCGGCCCGGATCAGAAGCTACCAATTCGAGTACAGGTTGTTCCAGGAAGGGCACGAAGCCCGAACCAATGCTGACGGCGACCGGCAAGACCTCCCTCAGTTCGTGGGCAAGAACTCCCTTTACGATGCCCGGCGTGGTCTTCCCATGGCTGATTTCGTTGTAGTCCGTGACCTTGACCTGACGGAGGATTTCGAGATCCTCCTTCGCATCTGCGATGCGGACCACATTCTTGATTCGCCGATCAGAAGTCGTTGTATAAGCCCGGGCGAACATCCTCTGATAAGTGCGGATCCCATTGAGAACATCGAGATCGATGACGGTTTGGTCGGACACAGTTGAGATAACCGTCCCCGGCTGCCCCGTCTTGATGCCCAACGGACCGTAGAACATTCCAAAATGGTTGTTGAATACGTCGATTCGTCGACTTGTGGTGGTGGCACCTCCACCGAACAGCTCCAACGAGTACCCAACTTGGGTCCCGTAGGAAATTGTTCCGTTTTTCGGATCTGTTTTCGGCAGCCCAGCACCCAGTTCCAGAGAACTATAATTTCTTACCTTGAGCGCAGAGGCCGATACTTCGCTGGCGTTAATATTCGCTGCTACGAATGGCCCGCTCAGATTCAGGTTCGTCGCATCCAACGAGGCAGCCCTTATGGTTCCGCTGGCCGTGAGATCCGTAGTCGTGACAGGCCCAGTGAAGGTTGATCCGCCTTCGGCACTGAATTGGATCTTTCGATCAGCCTGGGTCGCTCCAGTCCCGATGACATCCAGTGCTCCCGGTGTCTGCAGCGCATAGCCAATTCGACCATTCAGTGGATCTCCCTTGGTAGGATCTCCCGCCCCGAGCACCAGCGCCCCGCCACCCGCGATGCTGAGGGATCCGCTGATGTTGAGCATGTTGCCGGAACTGGTCAGAAGATCTGCACCTCCAGGATTGTCCTGAACCAACTTCACGGCGGTCTGCGCCGACAGGGATTGATTTGCGAGGAATGCATAGGGAGAACTCAGGAAGCGCATCCGAGGCAGGACCTCGACATCCGTCCCCCCGTTTCCGATGCCCTTGACGGTAATCCCGACATAGCGGTCAGAGGCAGAGCCTCCGTTGAATAGCGACGACAGCGTGACACCCGCATTGGGAATTCCGGTGACAGGAGCACCTTCCCCCAGCAGGACGCTGAAGAGACCCGCATCCACGGTCACTGTCTGTTGTTCACCCCAGAGCGCGACCCCGTCCGTTTCCGTATCGTAGATGCGGAAGATGATGTCGTAGTTCTTGGGGGCCGTATTGCCGAGGGCCACACCATCGCTGCCCGCGATGAAGCCCTGGTACGTCATTCGTTCCGGGGGACGGGAGGTTGCCTGGGCTAGGGTGGACTCGGCCAGGTGAATGCTGGCCATCATGGCCATCGCGCCCAGCCACACATTTGTCTTGAGCATCGGGTTTCGGATTGTCTTCATGATTGCCTCTGTTGTTGGGATCTGGTTTGGAAGGTTGAATAGGATCAGGTCACGGCGCCGCGGACACCACGGCAACGGAAGTGATCCGGTTAAGAATGAATTCGCCCCGGACCTCGAAGTTCCGGGTGTCCGCATTGCCTCCACCCCGGGCCAGGCCCAGAACCCGGAGAGTCTCGGTGTACACACCGCCCAGCGTCTCCCCCACTGAAGTCCGCCCCCCGAAGTCATCGCTTGGCGGGGTCACCTGCAGGGTGATGTCCCGGACGAGGGTGTAAGACTCTGACCCCTGTGGAACCGTCTGGGTGAACCGGGCATTCAGGTTGTCGTGGTCCGGATGATAGGTGTGGACGAAAGGATTTGATTGGCCGTCGTTAAACTGGTTGGTCACCGAAACCGACACCGTGGCCCCGGCGGAGAGGGAACCATTGAAGCGCCAGCCGGTATTGGCCGCCGTGAAGGGCAAGTGCGGCGCACTGATCCGGCGCGCCTGATCCAGTTGAGACCGATCCAGAACGGCCTCGCTGTTGGCCACCACGACGTTGGTCTGGGTGTCAACGCCGGTGAACACACGCTGGAACAGGCTCGCCGGACCGTTGGTTGGATTGTGGACAATCAAACGCAGGGGATATGCAGTAGCGACGCCTGTCATGGCGTTGTTGGTCGAGGTCGACACAAACCTCCCGTCTGCATCGATGGCCGTCTGCCCATGTTCATCGAGTGCATACTGTTTCAGGTATTGCCCCACCTGGGTCACTGCTGCCGCACCCACCCAGAGTCCGGTCGTGTTGCCCACGATCGAGCTCACTCCGACGTCGACGCGCGCCTGAGAGGCCCCATCGCTGAACTGGAGCACCCCGGCAAGCAGGTCCCCGGGTGTTCGGCCGGAGATCGAACGATCCACCCCCAGCACAACCTCGATCCCGGAGCCGTCGGTGCCTGCCGGGGCCAGTGTCCACGTCGCCGGCGTCGCAGCGTCCAGTCGGGTGTAGGAATAGGATCCGGTCTCGATGTTGCGGGTGCCCCGAATGAGCAAAGGAATCTCCCCGACGATGGTCGGTTGGCCGGGTGGAGGAGCCTCCGAGGCCTGGAAGCCAAGCCGAAGGGTCAGGGGTGAGGCTGTCAGGTTGTTGATCCGGATGCCCGCCGTGCGCTGGAGTTCTCCAAACCTCACCTGTCCGGATCCCGACACGGAGACTTCAAAGGGACTGAAGTACCGGTTGAAGTAGTCGCCCGACTTGATCCAGAAGGCTTCGCCCCGGCGCACACGGGTGGTGCGCAAAGCAAACACCTGGGCTGGGTTGCCTGGCCCCAGGGGCCCGCCGGGGTAGCGAAAGAACTCGGCGGAACGACGGAACTCCGCCGGGGCCTGTCCGAGAAAGGTGTCGAATGTGGGCGGCGTGGCGACATCCGTTGGGAAGCCCAGAAAGTTCAGGCCCGACGTCGTCCACTGATAACTCGGCGCCACCGGTTTGCCTTTCACGGACCACGTATAGTCTGCGACGCTATCCTTCACCCTGACGAGGTAGGCAAGGTTCGGGGCCAGCGTCCGGAGGGTGGAGGCAACCCCCTGCGTGCGCGTCCAGCTCTGCCAGCGGCTGTCCGTCGTCAACGGCGCCTGCGGGCTGTCCACGAACTGCTGCGCGGACAACTCCGGCTTCCACAACCAGATTTCCTGGATGTTGCCATCCGGGTCGCTGCCCACCAATTCATCCAGGCTGGCATGCGAGGCGTCCACGTGCAGGAACACCGCATTCCATCCGGCCTTCAGGCCGAGTTCCTGCGTCAGCCATTGGGCCCGCGCCACGCCGCCCACCATCGCCGCCGCCGCCAGACACGTCAGGATCCGTCGCATGTTGTTTCTCCGAAATGGGTTTGAAATTGTTCCTTGGCTCACGGCTTCCGGTACAGGTACCACGTTGCCTCCGGCATCAACCGCTGCACCGCCGCCATCGAAGTCGCCGGCACGCCCGATCCGAGTCCGCCAAAAACCACCAGCTCCGTCCCCGTCCACACTCCGGTATGCGACCGGCGTGGCAGGGCGCCTCCCGACGACGAGAGCGGATGCCAGATCCCCGTGGCCGGGTCGTAGCCCGCGCCCGTGGCCAGCGCGCCGAAGGCGTCCTCGCCTCCGAACACCACCATCTCGCGTCCGGTCCACACCGCCGTGTGGCTGCCCCGGGCCGAGGCCGCGCCCGTCGTGGGCAACGCCGTCCAGGTGTCCGTCTGCGGGTCATAGGACGCGCCGTCATTGACGGCCACGCCGCCGACCTTGCCGCCCCAGATGATCAGCCCGGTCCCCGTCCAGACCGCCGTGTGCCCCTGGCGTCCCAGCGGTGCGTTCACCGTCGAGAGCGCCGTCCACGCTCCGTGCGTCACCCCGCCCGTCATCGGAAGCGCCGCGCCGCTGTCGGTTTCGCCCGCGTCCGTTTCACCGCCCCACACGATCACCCGATCCCCGCACCACGTGGCCGTCGCGTTGCGTCGGGCCGAGGGCGCATCCGTCGTCGGCAACGTGACCCACAGGTCGCCGAGGGGATCATACGAGGCGCCGTCCGACAGCAGGCCATCGTCATTGCGGCCGCCAAAGATGAAGAGCCGCGCACCGGTCCACGCCGACGCCTGACCCACGCGTTCCGCAGGAGCGCCGAGGGTCGTGAGCGGCGTCCAAAGCTGGTTGGTCGGGCTATAGGATCCGCCCGTGCCGAGATAGGTGTCCCCAAGACCGCCCCACACCAGCATCCGTTCGCCCGTCCACACCAGCGCGTGGCCGCGCCGGGCCACCGGCGCATTCACCGTCGCGATCGGGGTCCACGAATCGTTGGCCGGATCATAAGAACCGCCGGTGGCCGAGGGAGTCGTGCCGTTCACGCCGCCCCACACCAGCATCGCCGTGTCGGCCCAGACCGCGCCGTGGCTGTTGCGGGCGCCGGGGGCGTTCAAGGTGGCGCCGGTGGTCCAAGCGGGGGCATCGAACCGCGCAAACTGGACCAGTCCCTGCGTCAACAAGCTGAGGTCACCGGTCACCGGCGACGCGATCACCAGTCCGGCCGGCAACGTGGGAGCCACCACGCCCGACGCCGGCGGAAGCGCTGCCGTCAGTTGGGTAACGCGATCGCTGAGGGTGTTCACCTGGGCCTGAAGATCGGCCTGCGTGGCGAACACGCGGTCACTGAGGGTGTTGCTCGAGCTGTAGACGTCGAGCACCCGCGCGATGTTGAGGCTGAGGCGGGCGTCGGGAAGAGTTCCGGACGTCAGCGTCGAGGCGTCGCCCGGCGTCGAGAAGGCGTGCAGGGCGTAAGGCACCGCCGTGATCGCCGTGCGGGGCGCGAACACGGCAATGGGCGAGACGGATCCCGAGGGCCGGGCCGCCAGCTCGATCCACCGGTCCGCGCCCGGGAAGGTGCCATTGCCGAAGTCGACCGACACCGTGAACAGGCCATTGGTCACGCCGACGGAAGCCAGGGTCACATCGGATCCAACCTGGATACCGGCCGTGAGCGCATCCCAGAGGCGGAAGCGCAGTTCATACAGACCGTTGGCCGGGGTGGCGTTGTCGACCAGGCGCCCCTGATACGTGAACGGCGCCGCCTCGATCGTCGCCACGGACAACCCCAACGCCATCGCCACACTCCAACGATTCCGGAAGATCCGGAG
>CAZDYB010000189.1:0-8080 GCA_964509045.1 uncultured Akkermansia sp. | reverse complement strand
GGGATGAGCACACAGACGGCGGCGGCAACGGCGACGGCGGGGGTGGCGGATTGGGGAGGAGCGGCGCGTGGGGTTGGGGCCGGGTCGGATCGGTTGGAAGGCTGGGAATGGCGCTGGGCACCCTGGCTGACGGTGCTGGGCGCGGCCTGCATCGTCTACGGGATCCTCTGGGACATCTCGTGGCACTCGACCATCGGGCGCGACACGTTCTGGACCCCGGCCCACCTGATGATCCAGTTCGGCGGAGTCCTGGGCGGTTGCCTGGGCGGTTGGATCATCCTGGCATCGACCTTCTGGCGTCGGGAGGAATGGCGGGATCGGACGGTGGGTGTGCTGGGGTTCCGGGGTCCGTTGGGGGCGTGGATCCTGGTGTGGGGCGCGGTGGCGATGGTGACGAGTGCGCCGTTCGATGACTGGTGGCATGCGGCCTATGGGCTGGATGTGAAGATCCTGTCACCGCCCCACGCTTTGTTGGCCGCGGGAATGTATGCGGTGGTCAGTGGATCGGTGGTGTTGGTGGTGTCGGATCGGAATCGGCGGGGTGGTGCACCGGCCAACTGGATGTTGGTGTTGGCGGGCGGGGTTCAACTCGCGCTGGCCTCGGTGCTGTTGACCGAGGTCAGCTTCCCGAACCTGCAACGGACCGCGACCTTTTACATCGCTTCGGCGGCGCTCTATCCCACCTTCCTGATGGCGGTGGTCCGGGTGCGACCGGTGCGGATGGCGGCGACGGCGGTTTCACTGATCTACATGGGTTTGATCGGGAGCATGGTGTGGTTGCTGCCCTTGTTCCCGGGGGAACCGGGTCTGGCACCGATCTATAATCCGGTGAAGACGATGGTGCCGCCTGCCTTTCCGTTGCTGTTGTTGGCGCCGGGTCTGCTGTTGGACGGTTGGGGCGCGTTGACCCGTCGGTTGGTTGGATGGCGTGGGGATGTCCTGTTGGCGGTGGGCGGGGCGGCATTGTTCTGCGCCGTGTTCCTGCCGGTTCAATGGTATTTCAGCGGCTTCCTCCTTGGGCCCGATGCGGACAACGCCTTCTTCGCCGGGAACCGTTTCTTTTCCTATATGAGCAGCAAGTCGTGGTCGGGGCGTTTCTGGGGTCTTGAGGACGATCCGGTCACGCCTGGCAAGGCGGGCTGGATGATGGCCGTCGCCGTGGTGTCGTCGGGTCTCGGGGTATTGGGCGGACGATTCCTGTCGAAGGTCCGTCGTTGAAGGGATCCGTATGAGTCTTCGCCGCGCACGGATCGGGTTGGTTTGGGTGGGGTTGGTGATGGGGTGGATGCTGTCTGCCTGGGCGCATGTGGGGATGCCCTATGTGGTGATGGAAGGGCGCGCGGGGAGGTATCCGGTGCGGGTGGTGATCCAGCAGCCGGAGGTGGTGCCGGGCCTGGCGCAGATCGGGGTGCGGGTAATGGAAGGGACACCGGTGGGGGTGACGGTGTTGCCGTTGCATTGGAACACCGATCGTTCGGGGGCGCCGCCGCCGGATCGGGCATTGCCGGTGACGGGAATTCCGGGCCTTTACGAAGCCGAGCTGTGGTTCATGACCTCGGGTGCGTATGGGGTCCTGGTGGAGGTTGAGGGTGAAGGCGGGGGAACGTTGATGGTGCCGGCCAATGCCATGGCGAAGGCAGGCAAGCCGTTGCCCGGTTGGATGGCGGTGATGCTCGGGATCCTGGGCACGGGATTGTTGGTCGGGTGGGTGGCGCTGGGCGTGGCGGCGTTTCGGGAGAGCACGGTTCTGGTGCGGGAAGTGCGGGGGCGTTGGATCCGCGGAACGATCGGCGGGGTGTTGGCCGCGTCGGTGGCGGTGGCGGGTGCATGGGGCTTCTTCCGGTGGTGGAAGCTGGAGGCGGAGCAACATCAGCGTCGGATCGACGGTCAGACGCTCACCATCGGCACCCGGGTGGAGGGGAACTCATTGGTGTTCGACATCGCGAGCCTGAAGGATCGACGGAGGGAAGCGTGGGAACTCATTCCCGACCATGGCCGCCTGCTTCATGCCTTCGTCGTGGGATCCGGTCCCGAACCGGTGTTCCTCCATCTGCATCCGGAACCGGCCGGGAAAGGACGGGCGCGAGCAGGCCTGGGCGGATTGCCAGCCGGGGAATATGCGGTGTACCTCGACGTGACCCATGCCCTGGGAGCGGTCCAGACCGCCACCAACCGGATCCAGTTGGCGGAGGATCTTCCGGAGGGGCAACCCGAGGATCGGGATGACGCGTGGCATCGGGGGAAGTTGGCGGAGCCGGGGCAGGACCAGGACATTGGAGACGGCCAGATGGTGAGATTGGACATCGAAGACGGGTTGGTGCGGGCGGGGGATCCCGTGCGATTGAAGGTCCGGTACACCGATGCCAGAGGACGACCCAGTCGGTTGGAGCCTTATCTCACCATGCCGGGTCATGCGGTGATCGCTTCGGAGGACGGAACGGTGTTCAGCCATATCCATCCGGCGGGAAACCTGTCGATGGCGGCGGCGCGCCGGTTTGCGTTGCGGGCGGGTGGCGAGGCGGCGGCGCAGGCCACGGATGAAATGTGTGGTGACCTGACGGCGTTGCCGCCGGCGGAGGCGATGCGGATCCTGGAGTCGGGCGCGGTGCGGTTCCCGGTGCTGTTTCCGAAGGCGGGTGCGTACCGGGTCTGGGTACAGGCGCGGATCGGGGGCCGGATCCGCACGGCCGGCTACCGGATTGAAGTGGCGGCCAGATAGCCTGTTGGAACCTCCTCGAAAGTGCTCCGTCGGAAACGGGCTCTCCGCCCATCAGGATCGGGATTGGCCCGGATCTGGACGAGCCTGTCCCCAGGGCGCGTCTTCCCGCTTCTTCCCGGGTTGGGTGGGCGTTAGCGTGGATGGCGTGGCTGAGACGTTGATGGTGAATGAGGTGTACTTGAGCCTGCAGGGGGAGAGCACCCTTGCAGGGTTGCCGTGCATTTTCGTGCGGTTGACCGCCTGCAATCTCCGGTGTTCGTACTGCGACACCGCCTATGCCTTCACTGAAGGAACACGTCGGGACATCGAAGGCATCCGGGCCGGGATCCTGGAACTGGCGGGGACGTATCCGGGCGGTGGCGAACCGGTTCATCCGGTGGGAGCGGTGGAAGGGGCGCCGGGAAGGCATCGGTTGCCCTTGGTGGAGTTCACAGGGGGCGAACCGCTGCTGCAACCGAGGGCAGCAGGTCTGATGGCCCGGTTATGCGACGACGGTTTCACGGTGTTGGTGGAGACTTCGGGAGCCCATGACATCGGGGTGTTGGATCCCCGGATCCGTCGGATCATGGATCTGAAATGTCCGTCTTCGGGTGAGGTGGGGCGGAACCGATGGGAGAACATCGGGCAGTTGCGGGCGACGGATGAGGTGAAGTTCGTGGTGGGGACGTGGGAGGATTACGAATGGATGGTGGGGGTGTTGACGGAGCAGGGGGTGGCCCGGCGATGTCCGGTGCTGGTTTCGTGGGTGGCGCCGTTGGAGGCGCATCAGCGGGATCCGTCCTTGAAGCCGGTGCCGGAGGGGCATCGGCCGCTGACCCGGATGGAGTTGGCGGATCGCATCATTGCGGATCGGTTGCCGGTGCGGTTCCAGTTGCAGATGCACAAGTACGTGTGGGCATCGGATGCGCGTGGGGTGTGATCATGGATGCATTGGAACCCGGGCAGACACTGGCGCGACTGCGCCGGCATGAATCGCGCAACATCACGTGGATGGCTGCGGACGGATCCTGGCCGGTGGTGTGGGAGAAGGCGCGGGGATGTAGGGTGACGGATGTGGCGGGACGGGAGTATCTCGACCTGACGGCGGCCTTTGGAGTGGCAGCGGCGGGGCATGCCAATCCGCGGGTGGTGCGGGCTGGACGCCAACAGATGGGACGATTGCTGCACGCCATGGGGGATGTGCATCCGCATCGGCCGAAGGCCGCGTTGGTGACGGCCTTGAGCGAGTGCACGTGGGGCCGATGGATGCCGGGCGGGACGGCCAAGGTCATCCTGACAGGATCCGGATCGGAGGCGGTGGAGGCGGCGATGAAGACGGCGCGCCTTGCGACCGGGCGTCCGGGATTGATCGCGTTTGAGGGGGCGTATCACGGGTTGGGATACGGGGCCTTGAACGCGACGCATCGGGAACATTTCCGGGAGCGGTTCCGGGACCAGATGGCGGGGGTGGCAGAGTTCGTCCCGTTTCCGTCCTGCGAGACCTGTGATTGTCCGGGGCGTGCGGGATCGGGCTGTGATGTGCTGGAGCGGATGGAGGAGGAGCTGGATGCCCGCCTGGAAGCCATGGCGCGGGATCGTGCGGTGGGTGCGGTGTTGGTGGAACCGGTGCAGGCGCGGGGCGGGATCCGGGTTCCGCCGCGGGGATTCCTGGAACGGTTGCGGAAGTGGTGTGACCGGAACGGAGCGTTGTTGATCCTGGACGAGATCTATACCGGGTTTGGTCGGACGGGCCATTGGTTCGGCTGTGAGGAGGCGGGAGTGGTGCCGGATGTGATCTGCCTGGGCAAGGCGATGACCGGGGGATTTCCCATGGGGGCCTGTGTGGGCCGCGGGGACCTGATGGATGCGGCATGGCCGGTGTCGGATGGGGAAGCGATCCACACGAGCACGTTTCTGGGGCATCCGGTGGGATGCGCGATGGCGTTGGCGCAGTTGGAGGAGATCCGGCGACTGGGATTGGCGGAGCGGGCGGGGGAGTTGGGCGTGTGGTTGCGTGCGGAGTTGGAGCGCTGGGCAGTGCGTCCGGGCAAGGTGCGCTTGCGGGCGGTGGGGAGGGGATTGTTGGCGGGGTGGGAAGTGCGTTGGCCGGATGGACGGTTGGCGGGCGGAGTGGTGGTGGGGGCGATGCAGCGGTTGGCTGGGAAGGGGATCCTGGTGTTGCCGGAAGGGGCGGAGGCGGAGGTGATGAGTTTGACACCGCCGCTGACGGTGGGGCGTCGTGAGTTGGGGCGGGCTTTGGGAACGATCTGGGAAACGATGCAGGAGGTGGCGGGATGAATCTGGGCGAGATGCGACGGCTGTTGGAGACGCGTGGGCTGCGGTTGACCCGTAGTCTGGGTCAGAACTTCCTGCATGATGGCAATCAGTTGCGCCGGATAGCCGGCGCGGCGGGTCTGAGCGGGGTGGAACCGGTGCTGGAGATCGGGCCCGGCCTGGGTCCGTTGACGGAGCAATTGCTGGAGCGGGCGGGAAGCGTGTTGGCGGTGGAGAAGGATTCTCGGCTGGTGGAAGTGTTGCGGGATCGGTTCGGGACGGATCCGCGGATCGAGTTGGTGACGGCCGATGCCCTGGACTGGCTGCGGGAGGGTGAACGCGACTGGAGCAACTGGTGGGTCGTTTCGAACCTGCCGTACTCGGTGGGGTCACCCATCCTGGTGGAACTGGCGATGGCAGCCCGGCCACCGCGTCGGATGGTGGTGCTGTTGCAGGAAGAGGTGGTGGACCGGATCACGGCCCGGCCGGGCACGGCGGATTATGGGGTGTTGAGTCTGTTGGTCGGATTGCAGTTCCGGTCGAAGGAAAGTTTCCGGGTCCCGCGCGACTGTTTTTTTCCGGCGCCGGATGTGGAGTCGGCGTGCGTGGTGTTGGAACTGCGCGAGGATCTGGAGTGGGTGTCGGGATTGGCTACGACCTATGCGCGGGTGGTGAAGACCGGGTTTGGGCAGCGACGCAAGATGCTGCTGAAGCTGCTGGCGGCGGTCTGGCCGAGGGACGCGGTGTCCGCGGCATTGGCGGGGGCGGGGGTGTCGGTGACTGAACGGGCCGAGCGCCTGACGCGGGAACAGTTCGTGTCGATTGCCGGGGCATTGTCGGGCGAAGCCAATTCACCGGAATGATGGGCAACGCGGAGGGCGAATCAGAGTCGCCGAAGAAGGCGGGGCTGAGGACGGGTTACGGGGTCGAATCCAGTCCGGGCAGGGCGCGTGAAGGAGGAGCCTTTGCAAAGACGGCTTCGCGCAGGTAGACCGCAGCCAGGGTTTCCGGGGGCACGGGCATGCTGTCGGTGGCCAACAACGCGGCCAGGGCGGCGGTTGGAAACCGGATCTCGGCACCCGACAGGGTGGGGTCCGGGGAGATCACCCTTTCCCCGGCTGCCAGCCAGGCCTCGACGTCGGCCCGGGGTCGCAGGGTGACCTCTCCTTGTACACGTCCATTGACGCAGCGGACGGTGGCCCACTCACCGCGTTGGGCATCGGTCACCAACCAGGCCGGGTTGGGATCCGCCTCCGCGGCTGTCCGGGCGAGGAGATCGAAACTCCCGACGGCCACCACGGCGATCCCGGAGGCCAGATGCCAGCCCTGGACGGTTGCGATGGCACGGCGGATGCCGGTGTAGCTGCCGGGACCGATCCCGACGGCGAGACGATCGACGGCTTCTGGTTGGAGCCCAGACTGGCGAAGGGCTTCGGCGATGAGTTGGGGGGCGGACGTGGCCCGCCCGACGTCGGTAAAGGCTTCAGCGAGCACACGACCGTCCCGGGCCAGGGCGACGGACCGGCGCTGGGACGAGAACTCAACGGCGAGGATCGTCATGGAGGATTTCCCGGGTGTTTTCGTCGAGGCAGCGGATGCGGATCCGGTGGACGGGTTCATCGGTATCGGGGGTCCACCTTTCGATCCATTCGGCGAGGGTGATGCCGGGTGGATCGATCAGGAATTCGTCGAGACCAGCCTCCCGGATGTCGGCATCACCGGACAGTCGGTAGAGATCGAGATGATGCACGGTGCAGGAACCTCCGGTGTACTGGTGGACGAGATTGTAGGTGGGGGACTGGACCCGGCGCCGGGAACCGAGCGCACGGACGAATCCGCGGATCAAGGCGGTCTTGCCGGCACCGAGTTCACCCGAGAGTCCCCAGACCATTCCTGGCCGGGACAGGGCGGCGAGTTGGGCGCCGAGCGCCTCGGTCTCCTCGGTCGAACGGGTGATCACCCGGACGGGATCCGGCTCAGTTCTCTTCGGCATGGAAATGTTCGTATCCGCCGCGGGGCATGGGACGGACACCGGTTGGATCGTGGAGCAGTATCCCGGGACCGGCAGTGATCTTGCCGATGCAGGTGATCCGGGTGTTGGGGAACTGAGCGCGCCAACCGTCCATGACATCGACCACGGCACCGCGGGCCACCGTGAAGAGCAGTTCAAAGTCCTCGCCATCGGTCAATGCCGCGAGCAGCGCGGGTCGGGCAAGATCGCCTTCGCGGGCGCGAAGTCGGGCGACCCGGGAGATGGGCAGGCTGCTGCCCAGGACTTCGGCACCGAGATCGCCGCTGGCGTGCAGGATCTGGCGCAGGTCGCCGGCGAGGCCGTCGCTGAGATCAATGAGGGCGTGTACTCCAGCCTGCCGGGCGAGCCAGGCTCCTTCAGCGAGGCGGGGTTCGAAGGTCAGATGATGTCCGGCGATGGATCCGCCGAGTTCACCGCTCACCAACAGGGCATCGCCCACCTGTGCCATCGAGCGCATCCGGGCCATGCCCCGTGGAACACGGCCGAGCATTGAAACCGACACCAGGGTGCGGCCGGGGATGGTGGTCGTCTCGCCGCCAACCACGGCCACCTGAAAGCGGGCGGCGGTACGGCACAACCCGCGGTAGAGGGCCTCGCACCATTCACTGGTCCGCCCGTCGGGAAGCCCGAGGGTGATGACCGCAGCGGTGGCCTGGCCACCCATGGCGGCGATGTCGCTGAGGCAGCGGGCGATCGCCTTGTGACCAACCTGTTCGGGATCGGTGTCCGGGGTAAAGTGGATGCCTTCGACGACGGCATCGGTCTTGAACAGGGTGTGATGGCCGGGATCTCCAAAGTCCAGCACGGCGCAGTCGTCCCCGGCGCCGGCCACGACAAAGTCGTTGGCGGGCAGCAGGGGCCTCAACCGGGCAATGAGATCGAACTCGCGCATCCGGGATGGACGATACGGCGGCGGGAGGTTGGAGTGGAGCGGCAAGTGCGCGTTCGGGAAGCGGTAGGGGAGTCGACCCGGTGAGGCATCGTCCTCCGCCTTGGGATGAACGCGGGAATGAGGTTGCCATCGCTGTGGGCAGAGGCGAAGACAGAAGCCGTGCATGGGCGCCCGTAGCTCAGTT